>JAUZRW010000027.1 GCA_030950085.1 Anaerolineae bacterium | reverse complement strand
CAAAAAGCGATTGAAGTCGCGCCCGAAGATGCACTACGAGCGTGGGATGAATACGCCACTGCTTATCATACTTATCAGTGGGTAGATGGCTTAGAAGCAGCACGAAAAACTGTCGTTAAGGCTCTACGCAGCCAGATGAAGAGCCTATTAAAAGAGGCAGATAGTGCCTTCCATGATGCACGAGATATGGCGCGTGTGCGGCAAATTGCACAAGGGGCAAAGTCACAATATGCCAATAAAGATGCGTCGTTGGATGAGTTACTCACACAATTCACTGAATTCGAAGATATGGTTACAAGTTACGAAGAATATTATAACAATGCCACAGAAACACTAGCTAAAGTTCGCACACAAATCACCGAAGATGCTCATGCAGCCAATGAATTACTCAGTCAGGTTGAGACCTATCCGCCATTTGTGCTAGAGGCATTCGAGGATGTCTACGATTTGCGGCAAAAGGTCAATCAGCGCCTTAATGCCGACCACAGTTATAGCCAACTCTATCCAGCCCTATTCAATGATACAAGTGCGGCAGTAATGGAGGCAGTTGAACAGAGCAAAATTGCTGCCAATGATTTCCCTGATGATAATCGTTTTCCGGCGCTCGTTCAGGCATTACAGTATCACATGGCGTTTCTCAATGCCCAGCAAAACGCGGCATCCGGTTCTGTTGAGCAAGCACTCACATTATTAGCCCCTGTTCTCAACAATGCCGAACACCCCGATTATGAGGCGGCTATAAAGTTGCAACAGCAGCTACAAACACCCCCATCGGATAACGAGTCATCTCAAGACGAGGAATAGTGTAAAGGGCAAGAGAAATATCTTGCCCCAACTATGCAATCGTTAATCGCCAGCCGCAGCCGCGTAACCTGCTTCCGGTTTTGCTTCGGGAATAACCGCCTCTTCTTGCGTGATGATGCCTTCAGAGGCTAACACATGCTGAAATGACACAATCGCCACTTCTAACATATCAAGGTCAGGCTCACGAGTGGTCAAGTGTTGCAACATCAGATTAGGCGTGACTAGCACTCGCACCCATGGACGATGCAGATTGGCTGCCGATAAGTGCAGTAATTCATAGCTAATGCCTGCAATTATCGGAATGAATACAATACGCGAGATAATCAACCAGAGAAATGGCGGACGACCTATCAACGAAAAGACAATCGCACTCACAAAAACAACTGTCAGTAGAAATGCTGTTCCGCAACGTGGATGTTCAATCGGATACTTTGCCACAACTTCTGGTATGAGTTCATCCCCCGCTTCATAGGCATTAATTGTCTTATGCTCTGCCCCATGATAGCTAAACAGTCGCTTGACATCTTCGAGCCGAGAAATTGCCCAAATATAACCAGCGAGTAAACCTAATTGAATGACTGATTCAATTAGGTTGATAATGGTGGCATCCCAGCCCACCGGCAACGCCTCATAGAAGATAAAAGCCCGTCCCTCAGATTCGCCTTCTTCGACAATGGCATCGGTGTCAGATGAGGTCAAACCCAACAGATTACCGATACCCGTTGCTGCCGTTGTTGGCAGCAAGAAAAATAGCCCGACACCAATGAGCAACGAGACCGCCACAGTGACAAAACCAACTGCGCCGCCAAAAGATATATCTTCTTCTTCACCAAGTGCCACATCTGCTGACCACATCAGCGCCTTCGTCCCTAAGCCCATGGCATCCCATAGACCGACAATGCCGCGCAAAAATGGCGTTTTAGCCAAAAAGCCACGATACAAATGTTTATTAAGCGGTTCTTTGTGGACAACAATTTGCCCCTCAGGGTCGCGCACAGCAATCGCAAAATCATTTGAGCCGCGCATCAGCACCCCTTCAATGACTGCTTGACCACCGTATGAAAACTTTAATTCTCCGGGCGTGCGTTTAGGTGATTGTGTTTCGTTCTCTGCCAACGTTCTACTCCTGAACAAATTCTAAGGTCACAGATTCATTATCTAATGAAGTTTCGTTAATTATTGAAGCGCCCTGTGCTTGCACAATTATTACAGGTTCACCACCTAAAAAACAGCCTTCATTCGCTTCACAAGTGGCTGGCGACAGTGATAGTCGATACACTCCATTTTCAGGACGCAATACAGTTATAGTCCCATTCAGGGCAATGCGATAGGCTTTATCGCCCGTCGTAGGGACTTCGATGCTTGTTGGGATATCTTCTCGCGCCCATGCCACAACCGTTTGCTGACCAGTAGCATGATTGATTTGGACAGCATCGAGTGTTTCTGTTTGAACAAATGCAGCCGATTCGACATCATTAAAACGCTCACTTATCATACGCCATGTTGCAAATGCCGGACGGGGTGCAGCATCAGCAGGACTCAGTATCCCAAACGACTCGCCGCCCACTGGCAATTGTTGGTCATATAATTTATAAACAGCGATGCGCTCTGCACCACTCGCCAATCCTAACACGACAGATTGTACCAGAAACGCCGCTTGATTCTGCAAATCGAGTTGAAATACCGGACGGTCAACAAGCCAGTTGGGGTCATCAGTGGGTGCAGCATTGGTTTCGTTAATCCAAATAGCCTTATCTTCCAGACCGTTACTATCCAACATCTCGCGCATTTCACGCACAATGTCATAGACTGAATCAGTGTTGAAGTACAGATGCAAACTCAGCACATCAAAGTAGTAATTATATTCAGCCGCTTCGGGGTCGCTCAGGATACGCTCGACAAGGCGTGTCATATAGGGGCGACGACCTGCATTGACATCATGCCAATATGTCGTTCCTGCGAGATGAATCACCGCCGCCGGATTCGCCTCTTTCGCAACAAGATAGGCTAGTCGCAGCATTTGAAAATAATCTTCTAAGTTGCCCTCAAATTCATAACCATAGGTATCGGATGAAATATCCGGCTCATTCCAAATGATGAAGTGCGTAACGCCACGACTCGCATAATATTCAACTGTGCGGCGCACGAAATTTGCCCAATAATTTTCCGGGTCATCCAACGCCAAATCGAGGCCATTCGGTAGCCCGTGTCCGGCAGAACCATCAGTCGCCCATTCAGGCGTATTTTTTAGTAGCGCAACCACTTCTCGATTACAAGCATCTGCGGCTTGTAACCATTGGTCATCGACATTAAGTGTATGCCAGTCATCAGGGCTAGTAGGTTGATGCTGCGCCCAATCGAAAATAATACGCTCCCACCCCACGCCTAAATCACAAGTTTGCTCTGGAAACCAAAACCCTTCGACCACACCAAAGCGGTTGTATTCAGAAACATCTTGCGCCTGAACCGTCGAAAATAGTATGAATGTTAATGTTATCAATAAAACACGTTTCATTGTGAAGGTCGAATATCCTGTAAATTCAATTGTAGATTACGCCGTCCCTGCCATTCGTTCACTTCCAAATGATAAGCGGCATCAATCACAGGCGGCATATCATACGCCCAATCACCCAAGCGAAAGCCAATCGCGTCTATCGGCGGTTGACCATCAGCAGAAAGTTTGACTTTCAAATGGGCAGCGCCATTACCAACCGTCTTTACATCGTCTACACGCAAATTTGATGTCATAAAGACAGGTTTTTTGTTCGCTTGACCTGTGGGTTCTAGTACGTCTAATTCACGCGCCAATGCCATCGTCAAATCACGCATTGAAACTTCCATATCAATATGCAGAGTCGGCAATAATTCTAAGCCATCAAGTACAGCACGCGCTTTTTCTTGCAGGCGTTCTTGCAATAAGTCCAAATTTTCTGGCAATACAGTTAAACCAGCCGCCATCGCATGACCCCCGTGCCGCACCAATAAATCGGCACATTCATCTAATGCCTGTGTAATATGAAATTGTGGAATACTACGACAAGACGCATGACATTCTTCATCACCGCGTTCAACCACCACAGCCGGACGAAAAAATTCTTCGGTGAGACGACCTGCAACTAGCCCCACAATGCCGGGTGAAACCTCATCATCAACAGCAAATATAAGTTGTGCGTTGCTCATATCATTGGCATCAAGCATCTGACGTACTCTATCTTGCGCTTCGGCAGTCAGGCGTTGACGTTCTTGATTGAGGCTATTCAATTCTTCGGCATAGCGGCGTGCCTCTTCAACGTCTGCCGCGGAAAGCATCTCATAAGCAGTTAAGGCACTTTCGAGCCGTCCAGCAGCATTAATTCGAGGTGCTAAACCAAAACCGATGCTCATAGCTGTTGCTTGTCCAAGTTTGACACCAGCAACATCCATCAAAGCACGCAAACCAAGACGATGCGCCCGATTAATCACACCCAAACCTTGTCGTACAAGGGCGCGATTCGTAGCAGAATTAAGCGGCATAATATCAGCAACTGTGCCAATAGCGACTAAATCGAGTAATTCATTAACCAGTTGGGCATAAATCCTTTGATGAGCTTTTTGCTTGCCATTTTTTTCCCACGCATCAAGCAATAATCCCCGTGCAACCATAAACGCTACCCCGACACCGGCAAGGCTTTTATCGCCCGAACAATCTTCTTGTTGTGGGTTGACAACTGCCAATGCAGGTGGGATTTCTGGCCCCGTGGAGTGATGGTCTGTGATGATAATATCGAGTCCTGCCGCGTTGCCATCTTCAACCTCTTGTACCGAACGAATACCACAATCGACAGTAATCACGACTTTCATGCCTTGTGATGCTAATTCTTCGAGTGCTGGTGTATTGAGACCATAACCTTCATCCACACGATGCGGAATATAAGCGCGAACATTGGCATTTAGGCGCTTCAAAACTTGCATCATCAAAGCCGTTGCGGTCACACCATCAGCATCAAAATCGCCATAGACCACAATCGCTTCATTTTGCTTGATAGCCCTACGGATACGAGCAACTGCTTTTTCCATATCTTTCATAGCAAAGGGGTTGATAGACAAGTCTTTATCATACAAAAAATGATAAGCCTCATCGGGTGTTTGCAAGCCACGATTGTAGAGCAATTGCGCCAGAATTGGACTGACCTTCTGATATTTTTTGAGAAGGGATTTCGGTGCTGCTGGTGCGAATTCCCATTGTTTGATTATCATAGACATTCAGTTGACTAGCCATTAAGATTATGCTGATAGTACCACGCACATGCAAAAATAGGAAAGTATTGATGGCAAAAATCGTTTTTATGGGAACACCCGATTTTGCAGTACCCACATTACAAGCACTCATCGACCACCATCAAGTTATCGGTGTCGTCACACAACCTGATAGACCCGCCGGACGGGGCGGGACAGTCCGTATGTCTCCCATAAAAAGAATCGCCTTAAAACATAATATACCCATTTTCCAACCTGAGAAACTCCGACGCAAGGAAGCTATCGAAGAATTGAAGCAGTGGCAACCTGATGTCTACGTTGTGGCGGCTTTTGGACAGATATTACCACAAACTGTTTTAGATATTCCAACGCATGGCTCACTTAATGTTCATGCCTCACTGCTCCCACGTTGGCGCGGTGCTGCCCCGATTCATGCCGCTATCCGTGCTGGCGATGATATGGCAGGGGTCACAATTATGAAAATGGATGCTGGGTTAGATACGGGTCCCATGTTGCTAAAAGGCGCAATCCCCATAGAAGCTGATGAAACAGGTCAATCATTGCATGACAAGCTGGCAGAAATCGGTGCAAAAATGTTGCTTGAGGCGTTACCTTCCTATCTTTCGGGCGAATTGCAAGCCGAGCCACAACCCGAAGAAGGTGTCACTCATGCACCACAACTCAAAAAAGAAGAAGGTGAAATAGATTGGTCACAAGATGCAGCCAGTATTGAACGGCTCGTGCGTGCCTTTACGCCATGGCCCGGCACTTATACCACATTTCGCGGTAAACAATTAAAAATTCATGTAGGCGAAAATGGCGCAGGCAATTTGAAAGCAGGTGAAGTTGCAAAAGTTGATGAGCGCGTTGCAATTGGCACAGGCGACGGTGTTTTCTTTCCGCTAGAAGTACAATTATCGGGCAAAAAGCGCACCAATATTGCGTCATTCGTCAATGGCTATAGCGATTTCATTGGAACAACCCTAGCAAGCGAAAACTCATCATGACACTGATTATCGACCTTGAAACTGTTGCCCACTTAGCCGAACAACGCAAAGACGAATTTGATGTACTGCGCTATCAATTGCAATATGATGATGACTTGAGTGATGAAAAAATTGACGTTTTAGTGGATTCAATTGCTGCGCCGATAGTTGCCGCGATAGATTGTACGCAATGTGCAAATTGCTGTCGGGGGCTATCAGTACAATTAGGTGATGACGATATAGTGAACCTCGCTACCGCAACAGAGAAATCAGTTGAAAGTATCAAAACCGATTTTGTTGATGCTGAAACCTATTCCGATGACCCTGATATTATCGGCACATTCAAGCACAAACCCTGTACCTTCCTCAGTGGGAAACGGTGTTCAGTCTATGCACAACGTCCCGAAGCCTGTCGCTTATATCCACAGTTTACACCAGATTTTCGTTGGATGCTGAATTGGATGTTAGAGGGTGCAGGGAAATGCCCCATTATCTACAATGTCTTGGATGCTGTTTCCGCACAAGTCGACGACTGGCAGCGCAGCCATTCATAAAAATCTCATAAAAGCACTCAAAATTTCACAACCAACTATTTTTTCTCGCGTATAAGTTAGTAAGAAGTTCAATCGGACAAATAGGAGAAAATAAATAATGATTGACACAAAACGACTATACAAATCCAATACTGATAAGCGTGTTTGGGGTGTTTGCGGCGGATTAGCTGAATACTTTGAGGTTGACCCAACGCTAGTTCGCATCCTTTTCGTCGTCCTAACACTAGCAGGTGGACCCGGCTTACTGCTCTATCTGATATTAGGATTAGTCATGCCAGATGCCCCGCGCTATGATGAATTTGAGCAAGGTAAGCGCAAGAATGGCGAAGTTATCTAAACAACTATTCAGCAACTAGCCAAATGTAGGTCGCAGACATGCCACAAGGTCTGCGACCTTTTCTATTGGCTTGGCACAATCCAGCAAGAGATATTCTCCATCGTTATGAGGACTGGCATGGGCATAAGTCGCAAGCCGCAAATGCCAATCGCCAACTAATTGATGCCCACCTTTTACAGCAATATGCCCTGCTACGACAACCTTTTGCTGATACGAGCTATGGTCAGAAATCGCTTTCAGAAATGCCTCAGCAATCACATTGTAACCGCCAATATTCCAACCTTTTTCATTGGTTGCGAATAGAACATCCCACAAGAATGAAAAATCTTCGCTCGTCTGACTGATGATTTGCCCACGCAGCAAGTGATGAAAACGGGGGTCATCAACACTATCAATAGCCAGATAATTTTTCACTTGACGAATGTACTGCCTATGTTGTTTGAGATTTTCTAAATCATAGCTACTTTGCAGTTTATCTTCTGCCAACATCAATAAAGCCTCGTGGTCAAATGTGAAAATACGTTCGGCATTTTCAGCATTCGTCACAGCAGGAGTCGCGCCGGCATGAGAAATTAGTACACCGGCTTTGGTTCGTGCATAAATCGGTAAATGTTTCAGAAATGCCAAGACTTCATCGCGCTTACCAGATTGTGATAGCGATTCTTCAAAACGCGCTGTAAATTCATGATGCCCTTTTTCCAACGTGATGTTATAGACATGCGGCATTTCGTGATTGCCCATCAGCATTGTCACCGTATCACTGCCGAAATCTTTCTGCATCCGCATCACATCAAGCATCATCCGCAAGCTATCATCATTATATGATTCCCGATAGCCATGAATCAAATCACCACACAGAATCAACCTGTCTGCCTTGCCCTCTCGCCTTAATTCTAAAAAGGTCGATTTTATCTGGTCGTAGGCGTGACCTTCACCATGTAAATCAGTGACAATCATCGCCACGCCGCTATCAAAATCAAGCACACGCGCAAATTGTGTCAAAATAAAGCCTCTACTGAAAATAGCTATATGTATGTCTATTATATGTGGGAATTACGGGCGAGAGTAGCAAGGGAGTGTTATTTTGCGACATCATTTGCGACATCATTAGTGAAGAGGGCGAAGTTTCTCCGCCCCCAACATTGCTACTAAAGTAGATTCGTCACACCAGAACGTTCTTCAGTGAGTTCAGCTTCAGTGGCTTTGATTTTGCCGCTTGCAAAGTCGCTGATATCCAAACCTGCCACAATTTCGATATTGCCTTTGCCATCGGTGCGTAATGGGAAAGAATATATCAAGTTTTCATCAACGCCATAGGGGTTTCCAGCACTATAGATAGCAGCACTAAACCAATCGCCATCTGCTGTGGGTGTTATCAATGAGCGAATAGTATCGAGTGCAGCATTGGCAGCACTCGCCGCAGATGATTTGCCACGGGCATTGATAATCGCCTTGCCGCGTTGCTGAATCGTCTTCAAGAATTCGCCTTCAAACCATGCACGGTCATCAATGACTTCTAGTGCCGGTTTGCCATCAATTTTGATGTGTTCAAAGCTAGGAAATTGGGTCGCACTATGATTACCCCAGATGCCCACGTTCGTTACTTTATCCGGTGTGACACCTGCTTTTTTAGCCAATTGTGCGACGGCGCGATTTTGGTCAAGGCGTGTCATTGCAAACCAACGGTCATTCGGGATATCCGGTGCGTTGGATTTTGCTATCAAGCAATTGGAGTTACAGGGGTTAGCAACGACCAAAACACGAATATCTTTTGCGGCATTATCATTAATTGCCTTGCCTTGGTCAACAAAAATCGGAGCGTTCACGCCAATTACGTCTTTCCGTTCCATGCCCGGTCCACGCGGACGACCACCCACGAGAATCGCCCAATTTGCATCTTTGAAAGCAACGCTTGCATCATCTGTGGCAACGATGCCATGGACAAGCGGTTGGGCAGCATCTTCCAATTCCATAACGACACCTTTCAGCGCATCCATCGCTGGGGGAATCTCAAGAATCTGTAAAATCACAGGTTGGTCGGATCCAAAAACTTCGCCATTGCCGATACGGAACAATAGACTATAAGCAATTTGTCCAGCACCACCTGTTATCGCTACACGAATAGGTTCTGTCATGCGGTCATTATCTCCTGATGAAATATTTTCGGTCAAAACCACAATAAAAAGTGGGAACTGAGCAATCATACACCCAATTCCCACAAAATTTAACATGAGTTTCGTCACAGATTAGACTTTTGGTCCACCTGCCAGAATATCATCACTGGCTTGGTTTGCAAATTGGGCAAAGTTTTGTTTGAACATTTGCGCCAGTTGTTGGGCTTTTTCATCATATGCCCCCACATCTGCCCATGTTGCACGCGGTCTGAGAACATCATCTGGTACGCCTTGTATGTGTGTTGGTATCATCAGACCAAAGAAGGGTTCTTCCTCAAATTCGACATTATCCAAGTCACCATTGAGTGCCGCGTTTATCATGCGACGAGTGTAGCTGAGTTTCATCCGACTACCTGTACCGTAAGCACCCCCTGTCCAACCCGTGTTCACCAACCATACCGCCGCACTGTGTTTCTTGATTCTTTCCGCGAGTAATTTGGCATAAACAGTCGGATGCAGTGGCATAAAGGGCGCACCAAAACAGGCACTGAATGTTGCTTGTGGTTCTGTCACACCCCGTTCAGTCCCTGCGACTTTTGCTGTGTAGCCACTAATGAAGTGATACATCGCTTGTTCTGGTGATAGTTTGCTGATAGGTGGTAAGACACCAAAGGCATCAGCCGTTAGGAAAATTACATTATCGGGATGTCCGCCTACACCTGTATCGCTGGCATTTGGGATATAGTGCAAAGGATAGGAACAGCGTGTATTCTGTGTATAACGGGTATCGTCAAAATCCGGTGTACGGTCTTCGAGTAGCGGTACATTTTCCAGAATAGTGCCGAACATCTTAGTTGTCGCGTAAATGAGAGGTTCGCTCTCTTCGCTCAGGTTAATCGTTTTGGCGTAACAACCACCCTCAAAATTGA
Source organism: Anaerolineae bacterium (assembly GCA_030950085.1). Taxonomy (GTDB): domain Bacteria; phylum Chloroflexota; class Anaerolineae; order Aggregatilineales; family Phototrophicaceae; genus JAUZRW01. The sequence continues at coordinate 53,150 of JAUZRW010000027.1, read as the reverse complement.
AGATTCCATCATCACTCCAGCCATGTTCATCGTCTCCAATAAGGATGCGGTTGGGGTCTGCGCTGAGGGTTGTCTTGCCTGTTCCACTGAGACCGAAGAAAACTGCCGAATTGCTACCATCTTCGCTGCTATTTGCCGAGCAGTGCATCGGCATCACACCTTTTTGTGGCAGCAGGTAATTCATGATGCTGAATATCCCTTTTTTGACCTCGCCACTATAAAGCGTCCCCACGATAATAATCAGTTTCTTTTCAATATTGACCCCAATAAATGTCCCTGTTCGCGTGCCATCAACATCAGGACGAGCAATCAAAGTTGGAGCAGCGAGAACCGTAAAATCTGGCAAATGTTCAGATTGTTCTTCTAATGTCGCACGCACAAACATATTCCATGAAAATAGAGCATGATACGCGACTTCACTGATAACACGTATCGGCATCCGATAAGTTTTATCTGCACCGCAAAATGCGTCGTGGACATACAAGTTACGGGCATGACTCAGGTGGTCGAGAACTTTCCCGTGCATGTGGTCAAACAACTGTGCTGTCGTTGCTTGATTGATGTCGCCCCACCAGATTTTACTTTCAGACGGCGATTGCTGGACAAAGTATTTATCGTTAGGGCTACGACCTGTATATTGACCTGTCAGTACCCGTATCGCACCATCTTTTGTCAATTCTGCTTCATTGTTGCGGATAGCATGTTCATATAGTTCTGACGGATTGAGATTCCAATGAATATGAACATTCTTAATATCCGCAGAACGCAGACCAACCTCTTCTAGCCCTACATCACTGTTTACATGGGGTTTTGCATACATAAGTGGATTTTCTCCTGTTGCCTTAATGTTTGCGAAAATAGCTTGTGCAATCCTGAACAATTAAAATTATAAACGATGTCCATATGAAAGTGTCGTGACATTTGTTTGAAAAATGATGTGCTTTTCATCCATTTGTACGGAATTTCACAAACACTCACTTACTGACGCTGGACAATATACACAATATAAGCAAATTTTTCACTATGCAATATGCACATGGTATTTTTACATCTAGCAAATTGAGTCTCTATTCACTTGAGATACATGGTACAGCACCTCATAGCAGTTATTCACTTAAGAATTGTCGAAGTGTTGTAATCATTCTGTTCATCGCGTAGAATAAGAGTCTGTTTTTGAATTCAAAATTAAGTTAGATTAGCTTACTGAGAGTCTGGAAAGGGTTATTCCAGTGTCAACTGAAACACAAGAAACGCAAGATAAAGAACAAGCAAAAGTCAGTGAATCTGTACTCACTGGTATTGCGATGATTGGTGGCTTGGGTGTCACATTGATGATTGTCGCGGCAGGTGTTGGTGTCGTGCTGCCCGATGCACCAAGCGATATTGTTGGTCTCGTGGTTGCTCTCGGCGCAGGTTTATTGGTGACATCTATTGCTGGTTGGGTAGTTGCAGTGCGTCCACATGAGCATTTTGATGATATCAATGTGCCGCTATATCATGGACATCAGCATGACGATGACGACCACGGTGATGAAAATGCCGAAGATAGCGATAGTCATTAATCATTTATGAGCGCACCAAAGATTCCGCCACGCAATCCGATAGGTGATGATTTTGAGGGTGCAATCGTGCAAATTGACGCGGCATTGCTGCTATCACCTCACCCTCTCGAAAATACAACTATTATCCATACGGGGAGTTGGGTTGTGCGCTATGGTGTCGCCTATTTAGGTAAGCCGCATGTCAGCATTGTGCCGAGCTTACTGGCACTAGACTATGGCGAATTTCTCACGGGCGAGAATGCGTGGCATTTCTTGATGAATAAGAGTAACTTACATCCGCGTGCTGATGTCGTTGGTTTCCGCAATGACGGCGAAGAAGATATGGTTGTTGTTAAATCCTTGGACTTAATGCAGCCGCTTCATATTCTTATCTATGCTGATAATGAGGCGACAAAGCCCCTCGCACAAATCAACGCTATCATCACAACAGATACAGCAAAATTACCCGAACGGCTCAATCAATATGCAACTATCTATCATTCACTTGAAGCATGGCAAGAGGCACAATCATGACACTCGATAGCATCTTCAATGATGAATGGTCTGATGACCATCGTTCGGGCGGGATTGCTGTGGTAGGTCGCCCGAATGTCGGTAAATCGACATTGATTAATGCCATCATTGGGCAAAAAGTCGCCATTGCAACCCCCAAGCCACAAACCACGCGCCGCAATCAATTAGGGATTTACACCGAAGAATCGGGGCAAATTCTCTTCACAGATACACCGGGATTACATAAACCACGCAATGCACTCGGCGATTATATGATGACTGTCGCATCACAAGCATTAGAAGATGCCGATGTCATTGTTTGGATTCTCGATGTGAGCGAAGCGCCACATAAATCCGACAACTATATCGCCACAACCATCCAAGAAAAAGCAAAAGATACGCCTGTGATATTGGTATTGAACAAAATCGACCTTGTACTGAAAAAAGATAATTTTAGCGCCTACACATCGCTCATAGACCACACAGCAGCCTATCGGGTCAGTGCTGCCAAAGGTGACGGCATCAGCGATTTAACACAGGCTTTGATAGCCTTGATGCCGCAAGGACCCCGTTACTATCCGGTTGACCAAGTGAGCGATTTGACGATGCGCTTTATGGTGGCGGAAGTCATCCGCGAAAAAGTAATTCTCAACACGGAACATGAGATTCCACACGCCGTCGCTGTTGAAGTCACGGACTATAAAGATAAAGAGACGCGCACTGATATTTACGCTGTTATCTACGTGGAACGCAATTCACAAAAAGGCATTGTGATTGGCAAGAGTGGCAGTATGATTAAAAAGATTGGTATTGAAGCCCGTCAAGAAATTGAGCCTATGGTAGAGCGACAAGTGTTTCTTGATTTGCGAGTGAAGGTACTCAAGAATTGGCGTAGCAATGAAACTTTTATGCGACGAGTCGGATATCGGATGCCGAAAAACGACGTGGATTAGAACATACACCATTCCTGTTAATTAGCTTCTTTTTGTGCGAGTAAATCTCGACCCTGTGCGATATCACGATGTAATTGAGCTTTCAATGCGTCGATGCCCTCAAATTTCTGTTCACTTCGCAAACGGGTTTCAAATGTCAAAGAGAGTATTTCGCCATAAATATCACGGTCAAAATCGAGTAAGTGTGGTTCAATCGTAATTGTTGTGCCATCAAATGTCGGTCTCACACCCACGTTGGTGACTGCCATAAAACGCTCATCGCCTAACATCGCCCACCCTGCATAAACACCATTCGCGGGGAGTGCTTGCTGTTCCCAAACTGCCATATTCGCTGTTGGAAAGCCGATAGTTCGCCCGCGCTTATCGCCTTCAACCACTGCCCCTTCAACACAATAACTGCGCCCTAAGAGTTCCGAGGTTGCTTCAATATTTCCATTCTCAAGCAGTTCGCGGATAATGGTACTCGTAATTGTATCGCCGCCATTATTTTGGGTGACAAGTTCAATCGGTGACACAATATAGCCAAGTTCAACCCCAATTTGTCTGAGCAAGTCTACATTGCCCTCGCGTTTATAACCCAGTGTGAAATCTTGCCCAACCCACAAATCTTTCATGTGTAAATGTTTGACCAGTTTATTGACAAAATCCGCCGCCCGAATAGAGCGAATCGTCTCATCAAAGGGGTGCGTAACAACAATATCGACACCCATATCACCAAGTAAGCGAGCGCGATAATCTGGAGTCGTTAGATAATAGCGACTTTGCACATCACGCAACACAACATCAGGATGGGGATGAAATGTTAACACGACAGCTAAACGGTTAGCTTGGTGTGCTGTTTCGACAATGCGCTTAATGAGCGATTGATGCCCACGATGCACGCCATCAAATACCCCAATTGTCACGACTGACGATTTATCAACCTGTACATCTGCCAGTGAAGCGACATGCTGCATCAAAATTTTCCGTCCTAAGATTTTGTCGGCAAAAAGACCTTATGTGGCTTCCACAACTTACCGCGATTTTCCAAAATTGCCAGTAAATGACCATCAGGCATATAAGCCATAATATACGGTTCTTCAGTATTGGTTTCGTTTGCGATAAAACGCCCAACTTGCAACTCGTTGACTTGTTCGTCACTGAGTTGAATCGACTGCCAATTCGACAAAGCTACCTTGGGTGAAATTAAATATTGCTGCCAATCCTCACTAGCAAGCAAGGTATCTAGCTCAACGGCATTTTCGACATGAAAACCACCACTACGGGTACGCTCTAATGCGGCGAGATGTGCGCCAACGCCCAATTTTTGCCCAATATCATGCGCCAAGCTACGAATATACGTACCTGGACTACACTTTACATGCAGTATAAATTGCGGCGCATCCCACACAACAATATCAATTGAATACAATGTCACGGGACGAGCCTCAACATCAATTGCCTTGCCTTGACGTGCCAATTCATAGAGTTTTTTGCCATCTTTTTTGATAGCACTATACATGGGTGGCAATTGCTGAATCGCACCGCGAAAATCGCCTAAGACAGATTCGACTTGCTCCTGTGTGATGTGTGAGGAGTCAGTTGTGGCGACAGTCTTTCCTTCGGCATCATAGGTATCGGTTTCAATACCTAAATGCACAGTGGCACGATATTCTTTTTTCGATTTCATAGCATATGAACTGAGGCGCGTTGCTTGCCCGACGCAAACCACCAAGACACCCGTTGCCATCGGGTCTAGTGTGCCAGCATGACCGACTTTTTTCGTCGCTGTTGTTTGTACAGATAAACGCCGCACTCGTGCCACTACATCAAAACTTGTGAGTCCCGATGGTTTATTCACATTGAGAAAACCCATAACTTGTTCAGGCAATTTCTGGTTTTCCTTTTTCAGCCGCCGCCTCTAGCAGAGGGAGAACCTTCGCCCGTGCATCATCTAGTGTGCCAAAAATCGTTGCGCCCGATGCTTGTGCATGACCACCGCCGCCGAGTGCCAAAGCAACCTCAGCTACATCATAACCCTGCTTAGAGCGTAGACTAACAATAACCTCGCGCTCACTATGTTGCTTGAAAACGACAGCAATAACCGCCTCATCGACTTTGCGTAAAAAACTAACTAAACCAGCATCACCCATTTCTGTCAGACCGACTGCCGCAATATCATCTGGCGTGATAACCGCTTCCACAATCTGACCCCGTAAAACCGCAGAGGGTAGCACCTGTTTCCAAAGGGCAACCTCTTTCCACGATTTACTTTCGAGTGTACGTGCCATCGCTTCTGCTAACGAGCCGCCATAACGCATCAATGACTGTGCAACCTCTAGTGTCCTTGCGGTAACACTACTGATACGAAAACCCAATGTATCCGTGACAAGACCCGTCAGTAGCGGCATCGCAATATCATGATTCCAGTCAATCCCGATAGTTTCCCACCAGTCAAATACGATTTCAGTCGCACTCACCGCCGATGGCACGACGAGATAAATATCACCAAAATAGGTGTTTGTTACGTGATGGTCGAGATTAATCACCGTTTTGCTATGCGCCCGTCCATATATTCCGACTTCGCCAGTGCGTTCATCATCACTAGCATCGGTAGAAATCATCACATCCCAAGAACCTTTTTTCAGGTATTGCACCACAGTATCAGCATGAGGCAGAAATTTCAGGAAATCCGGCACACCATCATCATCGGCAACCGTCACAGTTTTGCCCATTTGCTTAAGGGCATTGGCGAGTCCTAAGGCAGAGCCAATGGCATCACCATCAGGGCTAATATGCGTGACAATCAGAATAGATTGTGCTGCGTTGATTGCCTGTGTTGCCTTTTCCCATTCAATTAGTTTTTCTGTCATTCCTCATCCTCAGGGATATCGAGACTATCCAGCAATTGATTAATCCGTTCAGCCTCTGCCAATGATTTATCCCAGCGAAAATTGAGTTCTGGTGTATTTCTCAAGCGAATCCGTTGCCCAACTTCGTGGCGCAAATAGCCTCCTGCTTTTTTGAGAGCAGACATGACTTCATCTTCGCGCTCTTCATCCCCTAGTGCATTGACATACACGGTGGCATACATCAATTCAGAGTCAAGCGATACTTCAGTTACGGTAATACCCTGTAAACGTGGGTCAGAAACTTCACGTAGGAGCAACTCACTCAAAATTGTGCGAATCCGTTCATTCACACGCGCTCTCTTAACTGACATGATGACTATCCTTTCTGAACGCTGTATCTAAGACAAAATGAGGCACGCCAAATCAACGTACCTCAAAACATTTTACTCGCTAAGACACAGACTATCTAACCCGTTCCATGACGAAGAATTCAATGATATCGCCTTCTTCAATGTCATTAAAATTGACAAAACTCACGCCAAACTCAAAGCCCGTTCGCACTTCAGAAACATCTTCATTGAAACGCTTGAGCGCATCAATTTCCAGATTTTCGCCAAGCACCTTGCCTCGGCGACTGATGCGTGCTTTTGAGCGCCGTTGTGCCTCGCCTTCTTTCATATAGCTGCCAGCCACTTTACCGACACGGGAAATGCTAAATATCTGGCGAACTTCCGCTTGACCAATGATTTTCGCTTCGTATTTCGGATCTAGCATTCCTTCAAGCGCGAGTTCAATATCCTCAAAGAGCTTATAAATCACGTTATAGTTACGGATTTCAACGCCATGTGTCTCAGCTTGTTTCTTCGCAGAATCGGCTACAATCGTGTTAAATGCAATAATGATTGCTTTGTCCGCTTCGGCATCACCGGCACTTGCCAGCATGACATCACTTTCGGAAATAGAGCCAACATCTGCTGCCAATACCCGTACTTGAATACCTTCTTCGTTCGCACCCGAAATCTTTTCCAGTCCATCAACAATCGGCTGCAATGACCCTTGCACATCAACCTTGAGAATCAGATTCAACTGCTTTGCCTGACCTGCTCGGAACTGTTTGAAAATGTCTTCTAAGGACAGCGCCTCAACAGGTTTGTGAGCTTTCACAGCTTGTTCTTCGATGAGTTCTTGGGCTATTGCCCGTGCAACTTTATCATTTTTCACCCGTTCAAAACGATCACCGGGTTCTGGGGGATTGTTCAAGCCTAGCACTGATACAGGGGTTGAGGGTGGCGCAGACTTTATTTTCTTGCCATGTTCATCATACATCGCTTTGACACGCCCATAAGATGTACCCGCAACAATCGAATCACCCACCTTGAGTGTCCCATTCATCACAAGCAGCGTTGCCAACGTCCCTTTGAATTTATCAACTTCTGATTCTAAGACGACACCACGTACTGTACCAATTGGATTAGCTGCGAAATCGTGTTCTTCTGCAACAAGAATTAACGCTTCCAACAAGTCATCAATGCCATCTCCTTCCAATGCCGCGATTGGAATCATCATGGTATCGCCGTCCCACTCATCAGGAATCAACTCAAGTTCTGCAAGCTGTTGCTTCACCAAATCAGGATTGGCATTGTCCTTATCAACTTTGGTAATCGCCACGACAATCGGCACATTTGCAGCACGGGCATGATTCAAAGCCTCACGGGTTGTCGGCATAACGCCATCATCCGCCGCCACCACGAGAATTGCAATATCCGCACCTTGCGCCCCACGCGCCCGCATCGCGGTAAAGGCTTCATGACCCGGAGTATCGAGGAAGGTAATGGTCTGGTTATCATGCTTGACTTGATACGCGCCAATGTGTTGGGTAATACCGCCAGCCTCGCCATCTGCGACATTAGCCTTACGAATGGTATCAATCAGTGTTGTTTTGCCATGATCAACATGACCAAGAATTGTAATCACGGAGGGGCGGGGTTCGAGGTCTTCAGGCTTTTCGCCCTTGTACATCTGCTCCCATTTGCGTGTCATTTCTTCAGCACGCTGTTGTTCTGCTTTTTCGGCTTCTAGCGCACTTTGCGACTTCGCCTCATATCCCATCTCGCCAATGACAATGGCTGCGGTATCAAAATCAATCTGCTGGTTGATAGATGCCATAATCCCGTTAGCGATGAGGGTCTTCATCACATCAATCGGACTGCTATCTATGAGTTCTGCGACTTCGCGTACTGTGAGATAATCAGGTACTAAGACCACCTGTTGCTCTTTTGTCATTAATTCACACTCTCCCAAGTTGTTGTTTCATTGTATTTTGTGGGTGAGGCAAATTACTAGCAAAAGAAGTAATCTTTACCTCACCTTGATATGTTTAACATCTTCATGATGCTACCACTTCACGAATTCGCTGGCGGTCTGCATCGGTTAGGACATAACGTAGTGCCTTGCCCAATACATCCGTTGTGATAGCACGGTCACGACACGCGGCAGCATCACACACATAAGCACCGCGTCCATCCTGTTTACCTGTTGAGTCTGCAAAGACTCCATTCGATGTCCGCACAAAGCGCGTCAAACGACGTTTTTCCACCTTGTTCCGACAAATAACACACATCCGTTGCGGAACAGTCTTCTTTCTGTGGGTCATGATGGATTACTCATCCAAGTTCTCCATTGGAAGCCCCTACTTTTAGGCTAGGGTTGTCAACACTGTGCATCAGGCTTGCATCCTAAAGCTCGACATCTTCATCCCAATCCTTTTGGCGGCGACTCTGTTTACGACGACGCTGAGACACCACTTCGCCCGACTCTTCATCAAATACTAAGCGACGTTTTTTACGCCGATCTTTTGATTTTTTCTTCTGACCGAGTGCATCAACATCCCCCTCTTCTGTTTCAAAGTCCACAAGTTCATCGAAATTTATAGGCGTTTCAACTGTAACTTCTGTTTCAGCCTCAATCATATCTTGCTCAAGCACATCATCTAAGGCAAGTTCCGCCTCAGCTTCGATATCTACTTCGTCTACTTCTTCAACAACTTCTGGCTCGGTTTCTACGACAAGTTCTGCCTCAGCTTCAGATGTTTCTAGCATAGCTTCTGGTTCGGCTGCTTCAGTATCATCTTCTACTAAATCATCGAGGTCAGTTTCCATCAATTCATCAAGCGCCGTTTGAACAGCCGACATGGGGTTGCCATCAATATTAGCCAGCATTTGACCTAAGCGTGGGTCATCAACCAATGTTGCCAACAAGACTTCACCCACGGTATCAAAATCACGCAAAGCCTCTGTTATCTCTGTTGATAATCCCAAAATATCGACGGGAACATCAAAAAGTGCTTCGGGCAGTGTCATCCGAACAGCATTAATCTGTTCAAGTTCCTCTTGGCGGATTTCTTCACGCAAACGTGCAAGGCGTGTTTCTATCAAATTAGCGAATTTACCGAGTAGGTTAAATTCTTCCGGCATGATTGCTTTATTAGCAGCTTTCTTGGCGATGATACCTTGCACATCTTCAATCAGTTTAGCATGAGATGTTTGAAGCGTATCAAGCGGTGGCACATCCAGATTTTCCAACGCCCCAACTGCTGTTTCGAGGACACTCTTAATATCAATACGCCAGCCTGTGAGTTTTGCTGCTAGACGTGCATTCTGACCTTCACGACCAATCGCCAATGACAGTTGGTCATCTGGCACAACCACGATAGCTGTGCGCCCAGTATGAGGGTCATCATCTAAATAAACACCCGTCACACGCGCTGGACTCAATGATTTAGAAATGAAGGCTTGCGCATCACTGTTCCACTCAATCACATCAATCTTTTCGTCGTGTAATTCTTTGACGATATTTTGAATGCGAATACCGCGCATCCCGACACAAGCACCCACAGGGTCAATGCCATCTTGTAGCGCCGCCACCGCAACTTTTGAGCGATATCCGGCTTCGCGTGCAATGCTCTTTATTTCAACTTGACCATTAGAAATTTCTGGCACTTCGTATTCCAGCAAGCGGCGCAACATATTACGATGACTGCGCGAGACCACGATTTGGGGTCCTTTGTTGCCATTCTTCACCTCTAAGATGAAAACACGCAATTGCTCATGCTGCCGATACCGTTCACCGGGAATTTGCTGTGTGCGCGGCAAAATCGCCTCTGCACGGTCATGAAGCCGCAATGTCACGACAGACGAGTTCATACTCTGAACTTTGCCTGTTGTTAACTCACCTTCTTTTTCAATGAATTCATTGTAAAGGGCGTTACGTTCCGCTTCCCGAATTTTTTGCAGGATAACCTGCTTGGCTGTTTGTGCGGCAATGCGCCCAAATTTCTTTGTTGTATGTTCTACTTGCACCATTACGGTATCGCCGATTTGTGCTTCTGGTTCATAGAAGCGTGCTTTTTCCAGCGAAACTTCTGTTGCGGGGCTTTGAATCTCTTCGTCAATCACTTCTTTCTCGATGAAGATACGAGCGCGTCCAGTTGACGGGTCAATACGTGCTTCAATATTTTGAGCCGTACTAGCCCCTGAGTCGCGGCGATAAGCCGAAACCAGCGCACTTCGCAAAGCATCCAAAACAACCGCCTCTGGAAGAGACCGCATTTCCGCAATTTCATTAAATGCGGTTTTAAGTTCGTTTACCATTCCCGAATTGCTCCAAAACTAGGAGATGACCTTAAATATTGTCTACATAAAACAAAAAGTGGGGTTTGCCCACTTCTCGTCACATCGTATTCACTTAGATTGTATCACGCGCCTCATTACAGTGTCAAGCATAGAGAAATCGCCCAAAACACCTATTCAGATGCGTCATTCTCATTCGATTCAACGTCATTTCCGACTTCAGCATCGGCTTCTTCTGGGGCTTCATCGGGGACTTCTTCTGGTACAGGAATAAATGTGAACGGTTCAAATTTCAGAACACGATTCAGCTCACTATCCGCAATGTAGACAAAGCCCTCACTATCCACCGTAATCCCCGTTGCGATACCGAATTGTCCGAGTGTTGGACTCGTTCCTGCCGCTTGTCCGAAGCTACCCACACAGTCGCCACCAGTTGTATACACCAGCACACGACCACTATCTGGGTCAGTCACATAGAGCAATTCGCGTTCGCTATCAATTGCAAGATAAGGACGATTGCCCTGTTCTTCATACCAACCGCGCACGCGATAAGAATCTAGGAAAACACCCTCAGCAGTGAAAACTGAAATGCGACGATTCCATGTATCCGCCACGTACAAGCGACCATCTGCCGGATTAACAACCAACCCACTCGGTTCGTCTAATTGCCCAAGACCGCTACCACCTTCACCAACGTCGAACTGAAATTGTGCAACTCCGTCTATAATGCGATAGGCGCGAACACGTTTATTACCCGTATCCGCCACATAGATGAGACCATCATTGCTAACTGTCACATCACGCGGACCCCAGAAACCATCGACTGGGTTGGTCACAGAGTCGAAACCACCCGTATAGGCTTGACCAAAGAGTGTAATCGGTTCAAGATTCGGGGTGAGGATTTGCACACGATAATTCCATGTATCCGCAATGTACAAATTACCATCTGCGCCAATGTCAATACTATTGGGACGTGTAAAGGCGACACCATTCTCAAATGTTAAGCCTTGAACACCAAAGCTGCCTAAATATGTACCGTCTGTATTAAATGTCGAGATACGATGCCCAAATTCTTCGGCAACATAGAGCGTATTATCTGCTGATATATCAAGACCTATCGGATGCGACAAGCCATCGGGTGCAGTAAAGGATGTAATCGCCGAAATCGGCTGCCAATTCGCTGTACATTGGTTTTGTTCAATTTCATTGAGTGGATTGGTGACACCGCCCTCGCCAATACCATATTCCCAAATTTGCGCTGCGAAGTCTTTCCGCACATAAAAGTGCATTCTATCTGATACAGGCCAATTCTCAGCACTAAAATCACGCTCTAAAGCATTGCCATAGGTTGTATAATCTCGATTCCACCAAATTTCAAAAATACCTTGTCGTACTTGTGCCGCTTGTGTATTTGAGGGCGATAAATCGAATGTACCGGAAATACGAGCCGGAGTCAGGTTAAAGTAATCTTGCATCGGCCACCACAAACGCATATAGTCAAAACGGACATAACGGTCTTCTACTATAGGTTCTACTTTGCTCCGATTGGCAGCGCCGACCACAATGACAACGGCATCATCCAAATTTTGAACAGTGGGATTCTCTCCTACATAAATGACGTTATCAAAATTTCGGAAATACCAACTATAGGGCCATGACACTTCATTATCGTAGGCAATCCGTAATTCATTGCCATCGGTGATACGTTCACTCAATTCCTCAATATCTTCAAGCACCCATTTCACACCCGGCGCGGCATGGGCATAAACCAGAAATTCACTGGCGTAATCAAAGTTGATGAACGAAGCCATCCATGCTGAACGGAAGGATATGATGCTCAATATGAGGAAAATCGAAACAGCAACCATTTGGCGAACGTGTTTCCAGCCAACAGTATCAACATAGTAAATCACCACCGATAGCGCAATCCCCGTCACAATGACTGCACTCAACCAACCATACGTTGCCTGTAGTTGATGCTGTGCCAAGCCAGAGAAAGGTCGTGTACCCATCACTAAGGGGGCGATTGAACGGAAAAGTCCGATAATAAAAACGCCCAGCGCAATCCGCACTTCCCAGCCACGATTCTTGAATAGTTCCCAATCAATGTCATCAATGATACGCCCAAAGAACCACGCAGTCAGGAATATCATTGGCATGGTGAGATGTGTTCCCAGCCACGGCATTTTCTCCCCCGCGAGACTGTATCCCACCAAATTGAGAACGGCTAACCAGCTAAAGAACATCAAAAATGGGATGCCCTCTAAGCGCCGCCAACGTTGCTGTGGGTCACTAATGGCTTTTTCGACAGTCATACCGTAACGCCGCAGCCGTCCGTTAGCATCATCATATGCTTTTGCTAGAGGTGGTAATTCAGCCTCATCATTGGCAGATTGAACCTGTGCTTTGGCGCTTGCAATTTCGGCTTGTAGATTGAAGTCATCTGCTAACTCACCATCTTCGCTGACAGCTTCAATTTCTAGTTCTTCGGTATCATTACGCCAAATCATAGCGAGGCGCGTTAAAGTATTCACTTCGCGCTTTACATCAGCAGATTTCTTAGTCTGCCTCCAAAAGAGCGTCGTCCCTGCGAACATCGCCAGAACGCTACCAATCACTGGTAGAAATTCATAGAACGGCATGATAACTAACAAGTAGTAATACTGTGGCTGGCTACCCCGTCGTACACCCTGTTGTTCAAGCCAATAACCAAGACTATAAACCCAACCCGTACCCAAGCCGGCAACATTGGTAAAAACAGTAGTGAAGAAGAAGGCAAAGAGACCATGAAATATTGCAGAGGCGATTAACCAACGTTTCCAATTCCACATGAGTCCGATACCACTCATGAGCGCGAAAAGTGGGATAAATGCCATAATGTTCAACCAGAAGCGCCCGACTTGTGCCAATTGTGTCTGTGTCATATCGCCGACACCGCCAACGGCTGGAACATAAGTGCCGATAAAGCTCGTCATAAATGAGGGCAATGATGAAGCAATATTGGCAAAATCACCTTCTGTCCCCCCCATAGCGAAGGGAAATATCGCTGTTGCCCACGGCAAAATCAATGTCCCGATGATAATAATTACATCAAATTCGGGAAATAAATCCATTGTCCCCCAAAAACCCCGTCCATATTTATCTTTATCACGGATACCATTCAGGTCATCTTTGCGACGAGTGAAAAACAAGAAAACAAAGCCGCCTGCTGTGAGTCCCCATAACGCAATCATCGGCGACCAGCGAATCAAAGATGTTGGTTCACTCGTTTCAGCATCAGCATCGGGGTCAAGTGGGTCAGCAGGTTGTTCAGTCGAAGTCGGTTCAGTATGCGATAATTCTTCCATAACGACAAAGGTGAAGCACACAATCAGCGCAATTAGCAGAATGATGCCCACCTGCGCCCAATTGATTTGACCGACATCATCCCGATAGACCCAGAACAATGTTCCGAGTAACACGGTAACAACGGATACAATTGTGAGGAATGTCCATATGAAAAAAGTAGATTGGTCAGCACCTGATAATGCGCCAAATGATGAGGTTTCTGTGCCACCTAGCATATCAAATTTTATAACATCAAGCGAGATATACATGCCAAGTGCCATCACGCCACCCAGAAACACCCCTATCATGCCCGTATTAAAGATGGGTTTGCCGGGTGCCTTGGCAAAATGCTGAATCAAACGGACAATCCAGTACAGAAACAAGAATATGCCAATAATAGCGATATAGATAAATGCTGTTTCTTTTGAACCTAGATTCCACAACATCGAGGCAGCTAGAATATAGAGCCAATGCGCTCGTCGTTTCTGGTTCTCTGAAGCACTGAGATACATCATAATTGACCACATCATCAAAATTGCCGAGAGAATTGACGGCATATCATGACGAATATAACGAGCGTAATACATGGTTATCGGCGAAATCAATAACATCAAAGAGGCTAAAATCGTTCCCCACCGTCCCAACCACCGTCGGAACAGTAGGGGCGACATCACTAACATCACACCCACAATAGCAGGGTAAAGGCGCGACGTAAAATCGCTATCACCAAATAGCCCATAGAAGAACGCTGTCACATGGAAGAGAATGGGTCCGTGCATCAGTGGCGAATGAACAAAATCGCCCTCTGCGTAAAGGTTATACGAAAATCGGGTGTGTAAACTTTCGTCATGGCTCATCACCCTATCACCCAATTCATAGAAACGGGTGAACATCGCTAAGGCAAAAATCGCAATGAATACGATGATTTCCCAATTGATGGTGACTGAGCGTGAAAAAAGCCCACTATTATCGCTGGTTTGTGTTTGTGTCGTCATAAAACCTCAAAATCGAACAGCTATCTTGTTTAACAAAGTATCTGTGATGATGCTCTAACGCCTGTCGCACATTGCAATTTTGTGTAAGGCGCGATGAAACCCCGAAAGGGGCTTATTATTGACCCGGCGTTCGTGGCGCAGGGGTATTTTGCAAATCAGTAGCAACTTCATCAGTTGCAAGTGTTTCAAGCCGCCTAGCGACTGCTACCGACGTTAATTTTACAGGCGGTGTATCTGGTGTTGTAAACTCAACAGTTTCTGGCAAATGTCGCGCAGAAACAGCCGCACTTGCCCTACCAGAATCAAATGTTAATAGAACCATCAATGCCATGACACACAAGCCAAGTGCCACCCCATAACTCAAGGAATAAAATTGACCTGTCGTATTTGGCGCAGTCGGGCTATGTGGTGCATTTAATTGTGTTTGAATATTCGCCCACATTGAATCAAGACGCTCTGCATCTGGACGACCCAATGTCGGTAGTTGTCGCTCCAAGTCGCGTTGTGTCTGGCGTTGCCGAATATACTCGTTATAGACACGCTCATCGTCGTTAATCAAGCGACCTATGAAGCGTCGCGTATGGGTTGGTAATTCACCGTTGATGTAAGCCGTCATTTTGATTTTTGCATAGCGATAACGTAAATACTTAAGCATCGTTTTCGCCTCTATATTTGCAATAGTTCATCAAGTAAACCTCGTCCTACGGGATGCAGAACATTTTTCAATTTATCGTGTGCCAAGCGAACACGACTTTCAGCAGTTTTTTGTGGACATCCTATGACCTCTGCCATTTCCCGATAAGTCAAGCCATGTCCATAACGTAACACAATCGCCTCACGCAAAATCGGTGATAATTTGTGCAGTGCGCCTTGTATCGCATCAATCGATTCTCGACGGGCGACAGCCGCTTCCGGTCTTTCGGACTTTGGCGCGGGTAATTGCCAGTGCATAATCTGTGAGATATCAACCAGTGCGAAACGCTTACGCCGATAGGTATTGCGACAGCGACTCACGGTTATCGTATACAACCATGTCTTAAAAGCCGCTTTCGTCTTATCGTAACGTTGCAAATTTTTGAAGGCATAGACAAACGATTCTTGCAACACATCTTCTGCATCTTGCACATTCAGCACGAGACTATAGCACAAACGATAAATACCGGCAGCGTAATAATCATAGAGTTGAGCATAGGCTTGTTGATTGCCCTCAATCGCTAATTCAATCACTGCTTCAATATCTATTTTGGCGGATTGCTGAGTCATGGCTCACCTTTGCGTCGATATCATTCCAGTCTTTGTTACACAGGTTGAGGCAATTTTCCTCACCGACCCACTCTCTCTGATGCTGGAATGTCATCGTAGACATCAATGCGTAGCCAGAGAATCGTGCCATCATATGCAAGGATATCTGACCGTACTCGACGTTGCCCAAGCCATGAAATCCATTCACAGGCACATAGGCTACTCAATGACCAATCTTGGCGAATGACAAAACTTTGCCCGACATAACTACCGTCTAAATCAGGGTCTTCTTCAAGGACAGGCATCAGGATAATTTCATCACGCTGCGCCTCTTCAAGCGTATCGACAAAAACTGCATTGCGAAAATCGCGCACAAGCCATGCGATAAGTCCATTATCTGTTATGCCAATAGAGTCGTCGCGCAAAATCGTCAGGTTAATCGAGGGGAAGCCCATTGTATCGCGGTCAGCCACTTCTAATAGGGTCTCGCGCAGTAGATAAGCATCGTTTGTTGTCGCGCTATTCTGCCATAATTCAAGCGGATTCGTCGCGTTGACAACGGTGGTATTCCAACCTGTTCCAACCCCTGAACCAAGCATAAATAGAACCAATCCCAAGCCGAAACCTTGCAATGCGTTCGTATGCCCCCAAAGACTCGCCGCGAGAAAATAACCGACAGCCGCAAACAACAATGAAATCACAAACCAAATCAGACTCGATTTGAAGGCGGCGAAACGTGCCTCAGCCAATGCTGCAAAAATATTTTCTGATGGCAATTGCATGAAGCCGCGCCCAATTTCGAGCCAATGAACCGCCAGCATCATCAACAGGCTAAGGACGATAACAGCCAATACCCACTTAATCCACCAGTAGCTATCCTCATCTTCTACCAATTGAAAACTATCATAAGAGAAGACCGTCGGGGCATAGTTCACGGTTAGTTCATGGATGAGACGCGCTACCAGCCACATCATCGGCACAGTCATGAACAAAGCATGGGCAGGTTGACCACCGCGATAGACCAGCAGCACAAAAAACGAAACGATAGTCACGACAATAGCAAAACGGTCAGCAAAACTCGCTTGTCCATTATTTATCAATATTACGGCTGAAATGACCGCTAAAACGACGAGCCATATGTTGTATACAAAGAGCGTCAGAATGGGCATAATCGGAGGCGTACCCGCTTGATAGGGTTGGAAAAATCCGGCCAATACACGACGAACCACTTCGGCAACAATATTCAATCCCACAGGATAAATGAAAAAGAGGGTGCTACCTAAACCCACTGTCGCTGCCACAATCAGCAAAACGCGCTGAAAAGGAATAGTATCAATAAATTCGCGTGCTGTCTTCCAGATTTCGTCGCCAGAGACATCATAAACTTGCGGCGCAATAAACACTGTCCACCAAACCGTAACAAAGCCCGATAATGCCAGAATCAGCGTAAATATCAAACCACCTGATTCGGATAAAAATGCTAAGGCAGCAAAGAATATAGCCCCTAGCGCGATATCCGCCTGATTGCCATTTTCCCAATAACGCCATATTGCCCATAATAATCCAAAGGCAAATACCATCGTCCACACAGTTGGGGTAGCAAAACGAGCTGCCGCAAAAGCAATCGGCGACACTGCCAATAAAACACTGAGCCAAAAAGCACGTTCGCGTCCGATACGGTCACGAAACAATAGGGGCATGAATATTAGCAGCATACCGCCGATGACACCCGGCAAACGTGCAGAAAATTCATCGCCACCCAATAGTGAGAAAGTCGCTGATTGTAACCAGAATACTATCGGACTCTGTGCGGATTGTGCTTGTACAGGGGTTTCTGTGTAAACGGTCTGATACGCCGCAAGTGCTTGAGTCGCTTCGGTCTCATTCATCGGCACAATATCAAGGTCGGCGACTCGAACCAAGAGCGCGAAGATAATCAGCACGGTGTAGGCGATAAACTCAGCCGAAATATGCAGAGAAACACTTGGACTCATCGTGCTTACAGGTTGTTCATGATTTACAGCTTGCATCAATTAGACTTTCACTCATTCGTTGCCGATGTTAACTGTTATACGCATCGACACATCAATTTCCTTACTAATTTAGGACAAGTGCATCTTCTGTGACATGATAAAAACGACTTGCGCCAAATTCACAGACTACATCAAGATTTTCTTGGAATTTCTCTTCACCAGCCGAACCATATTGTTGTCGTTCGGTATCGCCGAAGAAGATATAGTCAATATTGTTGCGTTCGATGATACCAACTGCGATATCCCAGCGTAAATCAGTATACAGTTCGTTGATATCATCAGCGCGTGCATCTGCCCCACGCCCATCATCTATGGTGTAATATGTCGTGCCGCGCCATTGTCGCTCATGATTTTGCCAGCCAATCACAATCGGTATCCCCGTGATTGAAGCCACACGTCCATAATACGAACGATAAGAGGACTGCACCGCTTCGGCAACGACAGTATCATTACTTTGTACTAGATTATCAAGACACAGCACAGCATCATAATCATCACGGGAGAGTGGCATGTTACTGCGTCCGTCCAATGTCAACACAGGCGGGTTATCCGGCGTGCGGTTGCGATAACCATTTTCGACCCATGCTCGACTATATGCGCCAAGTATCGGATAAATAAGACCAAGAATAATAATCAAGATGACCACACCACTAAAGACCCATTTTAGTAACCGTGCGGGTTCGTAGTCCTTACGCGATTCATCATTGAATACGATGATATAGACCGCATAGGCGCTGACAAGACTAAGAGCTATCCATGCCTGATAATAAAATTTGAAGACCGTGTTAATCCGCACAGCAAAATTATCGCGCAGGTAGACAAAATCCGGTATCAATACCAGAGAGAATGCCATCCCCACAAGCAATAATGCAAATCCCGTTGCCGGATGATAGGTAATCGCTTCCCGTTCATCACTCGCTCTGCCCCCATTTGCCGGGAACAATCGCGCTATCACAAGCACAATCCCACTCAGCAATACCAATGGCGTTAATCCATAAGCCAATCGCCGAATCAGCAATTGCGGTAAAACGGTTTCCCACCCCCCATTACGACTGATAAAGCCATTAACAGCATCCCGAATAGAAGGAATCAGTGTTCCGATGAGTGTCAAAAACAAGGTGATACTGATTAAAGTAATGAGTAGACCGAAGGCAACTTGTAGCCCTAAACGCCAATTCATACGTGCTTCTTTGTTGCCCTGCCATGCTTGTAACAAGAGGAATGGAATCACCATCAACAGCAAGGGACCAAACATAATGAAGAAACGACGGAACAGAGTCGGGTAGAGCAAGTTCGGCAGAAAGCCCGATGCCTGTGTTCGGAAAGCAATCAAAAAGGGCAAATAGGCGACAATCGCAATCGCAAGCAGCGACACAGCCATCAGAAACAGCGACAACCAAGTCTCTAACGAGAGTCGCCCTTTATCGCGGATAGTTCGTCGCAGAGCCTCCGCGCTGACCAATACCATCAAATAAATGGGTCCATCCCACGCATTGAGGAAGAGCAAACCGCCGACGACGATACCGTAAAATAAAATTTCATAGCGCTTAGGCACGTGTCCACTCAACACGATATTTAATGCGATACCCATAGCCATAATCACAAATGGCAATGCTAAAACGTGGGGATGCACATCACCGAGAATAAAACTAAAAGACGGAAACTCATCAATCGGTTGGGCATGTGTCGATTGCTGCCCATTGAGTTCATAATCGGTGAGAACGCGACTCGTGCGAAACCACCACCAAAAATCCCATGATGCCGCACTATTTAACGTTGAAAAATAGTTAAAATCACCTTCGGGGTTATAAGTGCCTTCATCAAATTGACTGCGTTCTTGCACGCCCCAAAAGTCAAAATAGGCTTCGGAAACAGCATCAGACTGATAGGGTACTTCAATGAGGGGGACTTGAAAATTACTCAATAGTAAGACAAAAACAGTTGCTAATAAGCCCGTAAAAATCGCAGGGAAACGCCCCTGTGCATTCTCGCGCAACGTGCCGAGTGCTGTATCGAAGGCACGAGACCGCACTAAATTATATGCCACGCCAAAAACAGTGCTGCCCGTTAGCGCAAATAAGAGTGCAGCCATCATACTAAAACCGATGCCGCTATTGACGTTACTGAGCATCGACAGCATAGCCATCATCACATAGCCAAAGTAATAATAACTGATACTGTAACCTGCTAACCACGGGTCATTGGGTGGGAAAGTCTCACTTCGCATAATGGCACTCATAAATGCCAATTCCATCGGTTTTTCGGTAGAGCCAGTATCTGGCAAAAAGGCACGATAGAGTATGAGTACTACAAACAACACGATAAATAGAATCTCTGCGCTGATAATGACTGAACGATTTTCGCGCCAATACGCACGCCAATCGAATCCGCCACCGCGCTTGAAAATCACAAGCGATACAATCAGCACAATTAGCCATGCCAACACCATGCCACCGACACCATTTCGCACAAAGCCGAAACTCGCCATCAGCCAATACACGAAGGCAACCAACAACATGCCAATTGCCCGTGACAAGGTATAGCCTTTATCCGGTAATGCGCCAAACAAGCGCAAACACAATGGAAAAACGGCGGCAGCAGCCAGTGTCACTAGCAACCACCAAACCGGAAATACCCAACCCTCGCGTGCTATCCAATCAAACAGCATCCTTAATCCTCATCCAATATGTCATTCAGTGCCTCTCGATTGACATCATAAACACGCAGCAGCACACCCTCATTACGGGCTTGCAATATATCCATAGATTCTAATTTCAGCAGCCTATCATAAGCATCAGGCGCAAACAATTGTAGACGTGGCAAATTACTCGCTACGATTGTTGTCATTTCATCATAGTGTGCCAGTACAGCCAAAGCTGCATCGACATTGACATCACTATTGGGAACATAATTTGGCTCAATACCCGCCACTCCTGCATAAGATGGCAGGGGGTCAGTTATATCAAGTGCGACATCAAATGCGTATTGATGCAAGGCAAATGTTTCGATGGCATCAACATTGACTTCGTAGACATTGCCTTCGTCTTGTTCAAATACGACAGTCAACAAGCCCAAATCTGCCATCACATCGAATTTTGCTAGTGCTGCCGCAGAGTAAATCGCCCGTTCCATATCGCTGACAATAATATAGCGCACATTATAAGTACGAAGCAGGTCAACGGTTGCTGAGACATCACTTGTGCTATAGAAAAAATTCACATTCGCTTCACGCTGGAATACATTGCGGTCAAGCGGCGGAATCGTCCGTTGCTGCCGTTGATGCCAATTCCAACCCAGCACAGTTGGCAAGCCTGTATTAATGGAAATCCGCAAATTATAGCGATATTCACTCGCTGCACTACGCCCTTCCATAATAACCGGTGTGCCTTCGACATTTTCTTGCAACCAGCGAATGATATGATAATCTGTCTCCAAGTCAATCGGGGTCGCAAAATCGAGAAGATAATGCTGTGCGTATTGCATATAATCAAGACCGTTCAGAGTCAGCGGTGTTTCCTCGCCTGCAAAACGGTCAACAGCACGCGCACGAGTCGATAGCAAGGGGAACATAATGGCAATCGCGCCTAAGAACAATAACGGTGCATAGAATAACATCCGTTGGCGATTATTCCAGAAATCAGAGGCTTGCACTAACCATGCAACAGCCACACCACCGACGACACTAAACGCTACCCACGCCTGCATATAAAATTTGAAAACTGTATTCTGCCGCCCAATGTCGCCGGCAAGAACAATGACTTCAACGCCAAATGTCAATGCCAGCGCAAAACCGAGTAGCACGAGAACAAATTGCATCTCAACAGATTGTTCTGAACGGAAAAACAGAAAGCCAATCCATAAAATCATGGGGAGGGCTATTAAAGCCACTTGATAGTCCATCAATGCCAGAATTAGTGACCCTAGCAACGTCGTCACGATAGCCACGAAACCGCCAATGAGCCAATTCCGTTGTCCACTAAGCGAACGAACGCGCACCAGCCGTAACCAGCGTGAGGTATCCCAGAGCAGTAAGGCAAGCGCCAAAAACAAGAAAAATCCGTGGATATCGAAGTATGCCCAAAGCGGTGTTTTACCATCTTTCCACAGGGCGACACTGTTATACAACGACGCATAATACGCCGTATAGGGGGCAACCACAAGCAAAGCCAGTCCGACAAATCCACCCACAGAAGCTATAAAATGGATAAGTGAAGCACGGCTTAAGTGCCGAGTCCATCTTCGCCACCATGCGAAACTAAGTCCGACTACGCCGAATAGCATGAATGAGGGCCAATCCCATGTATTGGTTGCTCGCATCATGCCAATCGTCAATGCACCGAGAAAGAGTGCTAATCCCATTGCAAAGATATCGCGGTCATCTCGTGTTGCATATTTCACTTCATAGAAGACAAACAGCATTGCGAACAGCAAAAATGGCAAGTTAATCATATGGGCATGTAAATCGCCATAAACAAAGGTGAAATACGGCATTTCGTTAATCGCATTGCCACCAACGCCCGGTGTTTCGCCTAACACACGAGTAGGTCCCCAATACCAACGATTCGACCCTATTGGCAGAATCTGTCCGCTAAATGTTGGACCCAGCCCCCTAAAGAAACTCGACCACAAATCAACCACATTGTCAATTTCGTAGGCGATTTCGTCTGTCAAGCGCCCGTCGGCTGCCCGTGCATGAAGCTCACTCAATGTTTCAGCATTGGGTGGTGTGCCATTCTCTTCGGTATACCGCTCAATCAGGAAATCCCCCAAACCTGTCGGACGCTCATAACCCCCAAGACGGGCAACACCTTCATTAATGAAAACACGCGGAATATCAAGATTGCCCATCACAACACACAATAAGAGTGTCGCAATGCCCGCAACCCAAGGATTACCCATGCGCTGCACAAATGACAGTTTATGGTCATCGGTTTCATCAACGAAGCGTGATTTCCAACTATCGACAATGTTAAAGGCTACCGAAAATGCCGCGATGCCGGTTATTGAAAATAGCGTCGGTACAATCAAGTTGTAAGCAAAGGACGGCACGACTTTCAGCAACAAAACTGGCACACCGACAATCACATAACCGAAGTAGTAATAATTGATAAACCCACCAGAAAACCACGGGTCATAAGCAGGGAAAGCCGTACTACGTAAAACAGCATTGAAGTAAGCAAAATCCATCGGCTTCTCGCCGCCCATGGGGTGATACCACAAATCAGGATTTATGAGGCGCACGCCAATAAATGCGACATACAGTAGCAGTGCAATAACTTCAATCGCTATTAGGCGATGACGATAGACACGCAAATAATCGACAAAATCTTCACGCCGTCGATAGACCAAATAAGCACTGCATCCTGCCAGTAGCAAGAGCAATAAAAATAAGCCTCCCTGCGACCACATTGGCACTTTAAGGCTTGATGCTACCCAAGCAACCCAGCCCAATAAGAGCAAGCCAATGATTTTAGCGAAACCGTAGCCTCTATCACCTAAGCGTGGGAAAGCTGTAAACAGAATCGGAAATGTCACCAAACCAATCGCTGACACTGTGAGCCACCAAATTATCGCTCCAATAATCTGATTGCTATTAACTAAGTTGTCACTATCAAAACGGTCTGACCATGTACCACCTTGCGTATTAGCTTCTAGTACATCTCTTGGTTGCATCAATTGTGTCGGGGCAACGTCAGCCTCTAATGATGTCCAATAAACACCACCGATAACTTGTTCGCCAATTTCGCCATTAACACCCGAAATCTGCTCTGAGCGCAGTATGGGAACACTACGCAGCAGCATTTCAACCCGGTTTTGGTCATAATCGGCACTTTTGCGGAAGATAAACACAGCCGGATGGTCATACACATTGAAGGCTTCGTCTGACTCTAATTCATTTAACCATGTTGGCGAGTCATAAATTGGCAAATATTGGTCATCAACACTAAAGGGACCTAGTTCAAATGATTCGCGGAATGTCGCAATTAAATCATAGCCGAGTTCGCCATTGAAGAGCAATTCATAATAGCGCGTTGTCATTGCCCAACGTGCTGGGTTACGAGTCTCAGAGTCATAAAAACGATTGCTCGTAATTCCCAAATAATCGCCAGCGTATAAGCCATCTAAAATAGCATCTAACTTGAGAGTCTCATCAACAGGATACGACATCGGCAAATCAAAAGATTGCAATAGGGCATAATTTGATAATAAGCCGTTGCACGAATCAAAATCTACCAAGCCGGGGCGCGGGTCATCAGCGAGTGTCAAACCATCCGGCAAATGGCAAATCATTGTTGTCGTGATACGGTCATCCCATGGACCCTCGGTCAGCATCACCGCGCCCGAACCAACAATAGAGCCGTCTAATGATTCGACTTTGAAGGTATAGGTTTCGCCTTCAACAACATCAATGGGAGTATCGAGAACAATGTCGTAGCTGTCGCCAAGTGGGTGATTTTCGTTGTGCAGATTTGCTATCAGGGTCGCTTCACTCAATAACTGCATTACGCCATCAACTTGTTGTCCGATGGAAATATAGAGGGCTTCGTTTTGTGCATTGTTAAAGGCATCGACTAAATGCGGCGCATGAACTGTTGTTATCGTCCCACTTGCTGGTGCAACAAATTCAAAGAAGCGTGGTAAACCAACATCATAACGTGTCGCCATATTGACGAGTCGGCTAGAATTATCAGCACTATCACCACTCTGATTACCAATAGAAATATTCACAAGCGGCGTACCATCGGGCGCACCTTCTATTTGCAGTGCAAAATCGCCCGGAACATTCTCCCACACCCAACGACTCGCTTGGGCTCGCGTAACTTGGTGGCGATAAATGTTGGTGTACATTAACGCCCATAATGCGCTGAAACCGATAACAAAGATGCCTAAAATCAGCGCACGATGCTTGAATCTAGGTAAAACAGCGAAAATTATCAGAGTCGCCGCAATCACACCCGAAGCTGTCGTAGTTGCCGTCAAAGCTACATTGGCGTTAAGTGAAAAGAACGGTACTGCCGCAAATATCGCCCCAAGTAGCCCCAACATAATGCGTGTCAGAGGCACATCTTTTCCATGCTTACGCGAAAGTCGCCATAATTCGTAGAGCATCCATGCCGCCATCAATACCAGCGAACTATACAACGGCAAATAATAGCGCATGGTCATCACCCACAGGTTGCCAATCCAAGCAAAGTAGACGGCAATCCATACTACAGGTAAAATATTCCGCAAGGCGAACGGTCTGCCGCGCACAATACGATAGCCTGCCCAAAGTGTACCAATCCACGCTGTTACGCCCATTGCAATACCCATGCCCCAAAACACCATATCCTTGAGAGGATAGAAATAAGAAGGGCGTGCTAACCATTGCCAATTTGGAGGAATATCACTGTTACCACTGGCGGCAAAGCTACTACTGCTGGCATCGTTTAACCAACGTCCATTGGGAATGATATTGAAAAACGAGGATCCAGAGAAAGCATAGGGGTTCAAGAGTCGGAAAGTTAACAGTGTGGCGAAACCTGCAATGAAGACACCGATAAAATTGCGCCAGAAAAGCCGTTCGCGCTCTTCCCACGGGATACGACCATCTAATATCGGTAGTGCATTGACCATTGCCGCCAAAACAACGACTCCTGCAAGCGGAATAACATTAATGCGACCTGCTAAAGATGCCCCTAATGCCATACCAAATATCGTAAAGTGTAGGAATCGTGCCTTATCTTGGACAGCGAGAGCCGCCCACATCGCAAGCGCAACAAAAAATGCTGTAATCGCGTTCACAGTCCCAAAATGTGCTTTTTCGATTGCGAGTGGCGCACAAGCATAGAGCGCAGCCGCAATTAAGCCGACCCATTTGTTGTGCATCCGCCGACCAGTGAAGAAAATAACAAGGATAGTCAGCGTATCAAATAATGCTGATAAGAAACGCCAAACCAGTGTTTGTCCCTGAAAATTAATTTGGAAATCAGTGTACGGGACAGTGTAGCCATCAAATTGCTGGACAAAATTCGATGTCCAATGTGCCATGAATAAGGGCAATGTCCCATAAGCATACATGCCGACATTGGTATTATGTGGATTGAGTGTCGAGCAACGGGCATCAAAGTAACCGCCGATACCCCCTGTTTCAGGATATTGATAATTACAATAATTGCGTTGAACAGCAACCGAATCAAACGTATCAACAATGCGAACCCCACGCCCATTATTGACAGTCGATTGTGCCAGAATATTCGAGACAATGAGTCCACTAATTTGCCCCGATGTTAATGCCTGAACACCATCTTCAAGTGTATCATAGCGTTGAACTCGCCTTTCATCACCTAACCACCATTGCGCCAAATCATAACCTAAGCTATCCCGAACACCACCAATACGCCGTGCTGTATCCGCCTGAATATCAAGACTGGTGCGAATCGTCATATCATTGAGACTCACGAGCATAGCCTGTGAGGGATAACGGCTATCATCGGGTGTATATTCTGGCAAACCGCCTAATAATGGTAGCAAATTACGAGTCAAAAAGCGTTCATCAGGATGCAGTGATGCAAAATCATCCCAATTCATACTCATGAAACGGAAGCCGCCACCCACTAGCATAATCAACAGCAATAATAAAGTTGCTAATAATCGGTTGCCACCATGTTTCGGACGGTCTTGTATTGTATCGGGTGTCGAACGACTCATGCCATCACCTGCATCAAAAATAAAAAGTGTTCAAATTATCTACACGCCAAATAAGCTAAATACTCAGTCGGCTAAGTTTTCAATCAGCCAATCTGCAAAACCAGATTCGCCTAAAGCCGGAATACGATAGACCATATAATCATTATTCTGGGCATACGTGCGTTCTAAACTTGCATAACCATCTGGAAAAAGTTCGCTCAAGTAGTTGCCTGTTTCTTCATCTTCGGGCGAATAGAAAAAGAGAATATCACGGTTTGCGTCAAAGACAAATTGGTCACTGCGATTAGCATGGTCTCGTAATATGCGCGGGATATCTTCTCGCGCCACAATGCCATTTGGCCACAATGTCTCTAATCCACCCGCAAGCCCTATCGCCCGATGACTCCACCAATGCTGATAGCCAATCATGAACGCATTGCCGTATGAGCCGCCACTAATCGCAAAACCACGCAAATAGGCACCCGGTTCTGTATACGGGTCAAATGAATCGGCATAGACTTGCGGATACACATCAAAATAAGTATGTGCATTGGCACTATACACACCAAAAATTACAAGAGTACAAAGTCCAAAACTAGCAACTTTCGCCAAGCGTTTACGTGATAGTATCAACAATGCTTCAACTAACAGTGCGAGAGGCAACGCCGCAATCAGATACACGCCGACCATTGCACCGCTTGTCCGTGTATGACTCGGATTTTCTACTGGAAAAGCAATTGACAAAGCCGATGGCAAGAGCATGATAAAAATAAAAATCGGAATCATCCACATTGCCACATCGCGCCGTCGAATCATGAGTGCGACCCATGCAGCTAACCCCACAATGAATAATGTCCCACTCATAGTATCCATTGTTGGGCGATTGGGAACACCGCTAATAGCTGCAACATCGCCTTTCCAATTGAACATCAATAGCACATTACGAATATTGCTCATCAACTGCGGCACATTATCACGGAAAGCCTCGACACGTTCTTGTACAGATGCCTCGCGCATGACAATTGTGCCGTCATCTAATGTTTCTTCAATGACATCATCGCCCAATAAGCGTCCCGTTGTTCGCCGCCAAAATAATTCAGGGAATTCGACTGAATAATGAAACATCGGAATAAACGCCACAAAAGCAATCCACACTAACACGATGAGATTCAAAACATAACGAAAACGCGCCTTCCAATTTTGTGCTACAAAATAGACGGTAATGCCGACAGCAATAACAATCACAATCGGCAACATGCGAACTGCTTGATAAGTATACAAACCAAAACCAAGTATCAAGCCTGTTTTGATGAAATCAGCGCGATTATTACGCCGCAATGCGCGTGAGAGGTAAATCAACAGCAATGAGGCAACCAACGGAGTCAGAGCAATCCGCAGTGCTTGACGGGTAATTGCCACATGCCAATAACTTGTCGCCAATAGTGCCGCCGCAACCAACGCGACTAACAAGCGCCGCCGACGAGTTTCTCCTTCTAGTAATTCGTATGCCATCCAAAATATAAGCGGAATTGTCAGGAGGCTCTCTGTTGCAGCCACCACTTTAATTGTGAAATGGTCAATGCCTAAACTCGGCAAGCGTGAGGCTAAGGCAATAGCATACATTTGGAAGGGTTCGCGTCCGCCATTGTTGGCAAAAAAAATGGGACGCAAGCCATTCCGTACCAACGCTGCATCGAGGATTTTCTCTACATGGTCATCGGTCATTTCACGCGGTAGGTCACGCAAATTGTGGAAGCGAAAATACCCTCCAATGCCAATAATCAAGAGCAACATCATCGCTACAGGGGCAACACCGCGCCAATGAATCCGCCGAAAACTGTCAATCTTGTGTATCACCCAATCCATAAGATTGATATTTGGGGCAAATGTCATTGACCATGCAGCCGCGCTCAAAATCCAGATAATAAATGTGATTCCGTTAATATTGTTGCCCGATGTCCCAAACCATGTCACCGTCGTCAGTATCGCACCCAACAAGGCATAAACCAAGCGCATCGGGTGAATTTTCATATACCAAGGCGTGGTGTCAATCGTATTATTTTGTGATGGAGAATCATCATCATACTTGCGTTTTTCGATACTGGTTTGCATCCATGCAGGGAAGAGGCTCGGATTGCGTTCAATAATAATGCCAAACACAAAGCCTCCGATATCAAGCAAAAACCAGATAATTGCTCCCACCAGAACCAATTGTACGCCGGGCGTGACAATATCTAATACATCTTCATGCGCTGCGCTGGTAGAAGTCCACATAACGGCAAGACCTATTAAAGCCAAGCCAATTGGGAAGGTGCGTAATCCTAAATTGAACTTGCCGATAAAATCTTTTGCGTGCCACCAAGCGAGTAATTGAGACCAATTGCCAATAACTTCTGCCAATAGCCACACCAGAACACCCACGAACAGATACGGGAGTCCTTGTATCAGTTGGATACTTTCGCTACGGCGCACAATTTCATTCGCTGCTAGTATCAGATTACCGCGCAGGACAATCACTATCGCTATTATCCACAATACAAATTGTAGCAAGCGGCGACTCAATGTCACACGACGAAGATGGTCAGTGAATGATATTTTCCCAGTCGATTCATCTTTTGGCACATCGACACTGACCAAGCGTGTCCCACCAAAACTATTCGGTTTTAATATATCCCAGAAAGCCGTCCCTAATTTTGTCGGTGATTTCATCCATGCACCGAAAAATTCTGCCAGCGTCAAATCCTGAATATCACGCAAGCCTGATTCCGACGCTTCATCACTATTATTTGAATCATCAGTCAATGCCGATGCGTCAGACCTACTATCATCTTCAAGAGCAAAATCATCCACTGAAAACGTCTCGTCGTTCGTTTCATCAGGTTCATTCGGCGGAAAATTAGTCTGTTCAGGCATCGGGTTTACGCCCCTTGATAGCAAGATTCACAGTTGAGCGTCCGGGTGGCTCATTGATTTTGTTATGACGGTCAAAGTAATTGAATACTTTTAGACCCAAATTTATTGGATTGAGTAAACTGCCATTATTTTCATCAAAGGTGGTACGGTCTGCGGCTTTTGCCATATTTGCAGGTAACGCCCCGGCTTCGAGTAGCGGCTTGCCTAATCCATAGACCAAATTATGAATGAAGGGGAAACTATAATGGGTGAATGAGCGTTCCTCTTCTACAATAAATCCTGACATTTCAACACTTGACCGCAATTCTGTCGGTGTATAGAGACGGACATGATTTGCCCAAATTCCGGCTAAGAAACCATGTTGAATATGTGTGCCAAACAGTGTTTCCAGTGATTTATTGATGGGATCCCACCAAAATGGGTAATTTGCATGAGGCACGGTGATAGCCACAACGCCATTCGGTTTTAGCACACGATAGGCTTCCTTTAAGCCGGCAACATCATCATCTATATGTTCCAAAACCTCTGACAAAATCACCGCATCAAAAGTATTATTCGCATAGGGCAATTGATAGAGATTGGCATTATGGAGCGCAATATCGAGATGCCCGACATGCGCCTGTGCCTTCTTGATAACATCCCAATCCAATTCTGCGCCTATCATGGTGCAATCAGTCGCGTAATGAAACATATTCAGATAAAAGCCGCGTCCACAAGGCATATCTAAGATAATTTTGCCAGCCGTAGGGTCAACCCATTCAAATATGGTTTGCACACGCTTCTTAAAAGCCATATCTGCCTCATTGCGCGTCATATGCTGAATCGTCTCGATATCAACCATTGCGCTCTGACCTCGCATATTGCAAAAATAAGGTTTCGTAAGTATCAACTGTCTGCTTAAACGAGAAACAATCTTCAATAAAGTCTCGTGATTTGTGATACTGTTCTGGCGCGTTCAAAATATCCACCACCGCTTGCCCGATAGAATCCGCATTCCCTTGTTGTGCTAGTTTGCCCATCCCTGTCACTTGTACTGGAACACGTCCGCCCGGAATATCAGTCATGACCATCGGTGTACCGCAAAGCATCGCCTCAACCTGTACCAGTGCAAAACATTCGGTATCACTGGGCAAAATAACCACATCACAAGCCGCATAAAAATCTGCCAACTCTTGACGGTCTTTCAGCAAACCGAGAAAAATCAACTGTCCTCGATAGTGTTCAACGATAGGCTGCTGTCGCTTCCAAGTATCTTCATAAGGAATTTCATATTCGCCAGCAAAGACTAATCGCGCATTCGGGTACTGCTGATTGATGACTTTTAATGCCTTAATTGCCAACTCAGGTCTTTTTTCTTCGACAAAGCGCCCACTATAACCAATGATGGGGTCGCCTTGACACTGCCACTTTGCATGCAGTTCCGCTACATGGTCTAAATTCGGTTCAGGTATGGCAATCGGTGGGTAATTGGGAGTCGTTTTATGCAAATACGGTTTGAGGTAGTAAGAATAATCGGCATAATCTTGGCTATAGGCAAGCAGTTGGGCAGCATTATTCGCCATGTACTGGAATAATTTCAGCATTGTATTACGAATAAAACGATTGGCGAAATTATTCGGCAGCACCAAATCGCCGTGATGTGTCGCTATAACATTCGTATCAGTCAGCTTGGCAATAAAACTCACAAGCGCCGTTTCTAGCATCGGGGTATGAATACTCACAATATCAGCTTCACGAATTGCCTTATATGCTGCCAATGGGTAAGACGGCATCAGCATCCCACGACTAATTTTAATCGGAGCCCATAAGCGAATCACACGGACACCATTGTGCATGATTTCGTCATTGCTCATATCTTGCAAATAACGGGCTGTTAATACCGTCACGTCATGACCACGCCGTACTAATTCTTCTGCTACTTGCTGAACATGAAGTGTTAATCCGGTACGATGCGGAAAATAATATAGCAAGCAAATTAAGATTTTCAGCTTGCGCCCCTGCTCTGTCATACTTCGTTTAATCCTACCTCTGTGCTTGTCTGCTCCATTTGCTGTACCCCTTGCGAAAGTTGCGATAGCGAAATGCCCTCTTGTACAAAACCGACTACGCCCATTGTGGAATGAACCATCACATTAATGGCATGAACCATCACGGCAAAAGCAATCGCTGTATCGGACTGTTGGTAGCCTAAGGCGTACAAGGCTAATAAAATGGATGCTTCATAAGTGCCGATATTGCCCGGAACTGCCGGCAGTGCAATCGCAAAAGCCGCCGCCGCAATATAGAGCATAGTCGCTGCAATACTCGCTTGCTCAAAAAATGCGAACATCAGCACATAGCCAGCCGATATCGAAAGCGCCCAACTAATGGCTGTCCAAAATATAGCTTGCCCTAGCGCACGCGGATTTGCTAGTGGCATCAAACCGTCCAAAAATTGCTCAAACCATACTTCTAGCACGGGAAAACGTTTTAAGAAAGGGAAGATTCGGTTCACGAAGGTGAATAGCCACCCTGCCCATGCACGCCGACGCGCAAACAAAATTAGAATAGAAAATCCTATAATTGCTACAAGCGCCACAAACAAACTAGCTGTCTTAAGTTCATCAGATTGTGCGCCGAGTGCAATCGCTGTCAAAGCCATTACTACAACTGACAATAAATCTAGTACACGCTCGACAATGATTGTTCCCGTTGTTTTTGGCATGGGAACAGGTTTCTGAACCCGTGAGGCTAAATAGACACGGGCAACTTCGCCAATCCGTAGGGGTAAAATCCCATTGACTAAATACGCCACATTCATAATGCTAAAGGCGCGGACAAGTGGCAAATCGCCATTCAATAATACTTGCCAACGAAATGCCCGTGTTAGCAACCCTGCAAGCAAAAACAAGACACAGGGCAGCAAATAAATGTAATCTGCTGTGCGCCATGCGTCAATAAATAATGTAGAATCAATTTGCAGAGCAATGAAATAGAGTGCTAAGAAACTGACAAATAGACCCAGTAATCCAATTTTGGTGCGGTTTGATAACTTCAATGATTGAACTTTCTTGTTTCAACTTGTTTGACTAGCGTATATTTGGTAAGTCAATCAATCCTATCTCACCATGTTATTTTGTGTGAGGCGAGATGAAACCCAGACAGGGGCTCAAGGGCAGTATTATAGCATAGAGCAAAGTGATTCGTAGTACACCGAAGGAGCTATTTTGCAACGCTTACGATTTATCATCATTCTCATATTCATTATCTCAGGATGCAATCTAACCTCCAATACGCAAGATACGCTAAGTGATACACCGCCACCAACACGAACGCTTCCTTTTGCTACCGACGTAAACGTAACGGAGAACGCTATCGTTCTTGATACACCATCTGATTCAAGCACACCGCCACCTGATTCTGCAAGCGACGAAACCCCTCCGGCTGGAATCTTATGTGTCCCCCAACGTGATTGGTATCAATATACGATTCAGCGTCGGGATAATCTGACCAATATTGCCAGCCGCACCCGTAGCACAGTTGACGAACTCATTGCTGCCAACTGCCTTGATAATCCAAATCGAATCCGTGTTGGCGATACTATTTACGTCCCAAACGAACCTGAGTGATGCTTGACATTCATCTGCTGCAAAACTATAATTCAGGATAGCTTGCGAGTGTAGTTCAGTGGTAGAACGTTAGCTTCCCAAGCTAAATGTCACGGGTTCGAGTCCCGTCACTCGCTCACCTAATGCACACAGTAACGACAGTGTGCATTTTTATTGCCTTCATACGGCATTGACGCATGACCGCCCTATCATTAGAATATCTAGGTTTCGTCAAACAGATTTCAGAAAAAGCGTTTCCCCACCCATACCACATCTTGGGGAATTATTAAGGAGTTCTATTGTGGCAGATTTCACATTAAGCGCAGAGATGCGTAGTATTCAAGGCAAGAAAGTCAGTCAATTACGGAAGCAAGGGGTTGTCCCCGGCGCACTGTATGGACCTAACACTGACCCTATTAAGTTGCAGTTTCAGTATCGTGACCTAGAAACAACGTTACGCAATGCAGGCGGTACAAATCTCATTGACATCAATGTCGATGGGGATAAGAATTATCCGGTACTAGCACGCGAAGTCCAACGTGACATTATTAAGGGCAACATCTTGCATGTGGATTTCTTTGCGGTGGATATGAACATAAAAATCCGTGCGGAAATCCCATTAGTTTATGAGGGACAAAGCCCGTTAGTTGTCTCGCGTCTGGGTATTATGTTGACAGGTCCCAACTCGCTGACTGTTGAAATGTTACCATCGCGCCTGATGAATCAGATTGTTGTCGATGTCTCCGGCATGGAAGAAATAGGTGATACAATTTCTGTCAAAGACCTTGTACTAGACGACGTAACCATTATCAACGAACCCGAAGAAATGATTGCCAAGATTGTACAACCATCTGCCGCCCGTGCTGAAGAAGCACTTGAAGCCCTTGAATTGGCTGAGGGTGCAGAAGGCGAAGAGGGCGAAGAAAGCGACGACGAATAATAGTCGTCTGTATAGCGCAATAACAAAAAGGCGACTCATGTTCAGTAGTCGCCTTTTAGATTCTGTATTCTAGTATCTTAATTATTCTTCAGTATTATCATCGGAATCAGGCGTGGTATCATTTCCTGCAACAGTCTCATCCTGAGTGATTTCATTTTCAGCATCACCCTCTGTCTCGACAATATCTTCATCATCTTCCGTATCATCATCAACGATAGCAATACCAACCACTTCATCACCATCCACAAGATTCATCAGCGTGACTCCCTGTGTGCGGCGACCTGTCTCACGAATGGACTCTAAATTGGTGCGTAATACGATACCAGCACGCGAAATCAACAAAATACCATCGGATGCCGCAATTGAACGCATCGCCACAATGGGGCCCGTCTTCTCAGTACGACTGAGGGTTTTTGACCCTTGCCCATAACGCCCTTGCCGTGAGTATTGGTCAATGGGAGTCCGTTTGCCAAAACCGTTGCGCGTTACAACCAAAATATGAGTGTGTTCGTCAGGATTAATCACATCCATACTCGCAACGCTATCATCACCAATCAACTTAATGGCATTGACACCCCCTGCCGGACGACCCATGACTCGCACATTATTTTCATGGAAGCGGATGCCCTGTCCACCTTCTGTCACAAGCATCACATCTTGATTACCATCGGTATATTTCACCCATCCAACAGCATCACCCTCATGCAGCCCCATCGCAATCAATCCGCTAGGGCGCACTGCCTCAAACTCTGCTAATGGAACGCGCTTGATACGTCCTTGCCGTGTCGTCATGACAAAATAGGCTTCATCGAGGTCAAAGGTACTCACAGGTAAAATCGCTGTGATATGTTCATCAACGCCAAGATTCAACACCATCTGAATCAAGATTCCCTTATTCGCCCGTCCCGCTTGAGGAATAGCATAGGCTTTTTCAGAATAGACTTTGCCCTTATTGCTGAAAAATAACAACGTATCAAGGCTACTGGCTGCAAATAAATCCAGCAAAGCATCCTCTTCTTTGGTCTGCATCCCGATAACACCTTTACCGCCGCGTTTTTGTGAATTATACAAACGAGCCGGAACACGTTTGATATACCCACGAGAAGTCAGGGAAACAACAACTTGCTCTTCACGCACGAGGTCGGCTTCATTGAAATCGGCACTACCATATTCAATGGCTGTACGGCGCTCATCACCATAATTTTCAGCAATTTCATTCACATCATCACGAATGAGTTGTAATATCTTATGCGGATTGCTCAACAAATCTTCAAGATAATCAATCCGTTCTTGAACGCTATCATGTTCGTCTTGTAGTTTTTGACGTTCTAGCGCCGCCAGCCGCCGTAATTGCATATCGAGAATCGCACTCGCTTGTATTTCGCTCAGGTCAAAGCGCGTTTGCAATTGAGCGCGTGCTGTTTCAACATCGGGCGAACTGCGAATCGTGCTAATGACCAAATCAATGTTCGAGACAGCTTTCAGCAAACCTAAGAGAACATGCGCTCTTGCCCGTAATTTGTTCAGTTCATAATTACTGCGGCGCACAATCACATCGTAGCGATGCTCAATATAAATTTGTAATGCGCGTTTGAGGCTCAGGTTACGTGGTTCATTATTGACCAACGCCAACATTTGAATACTATGAAAAGTCTGTAACTGTGTATATTTGTAAAGCTGATTCAGGACTTTGTTGGGTTGAGCATAAGGTTTCAGTTCAACGACTAAGCGTAAGCCTTTGCGGTCTGATTCATCGCGCAAATCACGCACTGCTTCCAAACGACCTTCGCGCACAAGCGACACAATACGTTCAATAATGCCTGATTTACTGACTTGATACGGAATTGAAGTGAATACAATCCTGAATGTATCGTTTTTAGCTTCTTCAATGTCCGCAGTCGAGCGAATCGCTACGCGCCCCTTACCCGTGGCATATGCTTCTTTCAGTTCATCACCAATAATAATCGTCGCGCCTGTCGGGAAATCGGGTCCCTTGACGAATTGCATCATGTCATCAACGGTGATATCGTCCATATTGTCATAATTGTCGATGATATAGGTGATTGCTTCTACCAATTCACGTAGGTTATGCGGCGGAATGTTGGTTGCCATACCGACAGCAATTCCGCTTGAACCATTGAGCAGTAAATTGGGCAAACGTGCCGGCAATACCGACGGTTCTCGTGTTGAGCCATCATAATTATCAACAAAATCGACGGTATCCATGCTGATATCGGAGAGCAGTTCTTCGGCAATATGCGCGAGTCGTGCCTCTGTATAACGCATTGCCGCCTGACCATCGCCATCTTGACTGCCAAAATTGCCTTGACCATGAATCAATGGATAGCGCAGGCTGAATACTTGTGCCATCCGCACCATCGAATCATAAACCGCACTATCGCCATGTGGATGATATTTACCCAAAACCTCACCGACGATACGGGCGCTTTTCTTGTGCGGCGTATTGGGTCTGATGCCCATATCGTGCATGGCGTACAAAATGCGACGATGCACAGGCTTCAATCCATCACGGGCATCCGGCAAAGCGCGACTGACAATCACGCTCATCGCATAATCGAGATAGCTCCCACGCATTTCTTCGTTGATATTAATAGTACGAATTGTACCGATATTGCCATTTTCGTTATCATTTTCGACCATTGTTGATGCAGCCGCAGCCGCATAACTCCTTTCAACACGTTCTGTGCTGTTAAGACAACAAAGCCCCACGCCAACAGATAAGGATAGGGGGTTGTCTCAATTCTAATTTACGTCATTTATAAACAATGTTTTTTCTTCATTTGCGATTTCACAATCTGCCATAAAGCGCAGGGCAATCGTTATCTAAGCCATTATGATTCCATGTTACCATTATAGCAGAATTTACCCTGATTGCGAACGTTCGTTTGTGGTGAGTATGGGATAAAACCACACCGCGATTTGGGATAAATTTGGGATATATCAGCAGGTTGAATAGGTTTTGAGAGGCTTTCTATGCGGTCTGGTTGGATTTTAGCTTGTGTGATTTGTATGTCGCTATCCATGAACAACTGGCATATATCGGGTCAGACTGAGACTACTGTTATTCATATCACCTGCTTGGTAGAATTTCCTGAAATTGCAAGTCAAAATAACATCATTTTAGATGACCATAACTGCATTACACTAACCCTATTTGGCAGAATTAATTTTCTCACACGCCACGCCCAACAATATGCCCTTGCATTCGATTACGATAGCGCGATTGGAGATATGGATGGTGCAATAGAATTAGCCGAAGCAAACGATGTCAGCGATACACAACTAGCCGAATTGTATACCCTGCGCGGTGAAATCATCTTCTTGATTTACGAATGGGATAGGGTACTCGATAATTTCAATACGGCACTTGAACTTGACCCTGATTATGCGCCAGCCTATTTTCAGCGCGGGATACTCTATTACACCATGGCACAACGCGAATCTGCCCAAGCCGACTTTCAGCATTATCTCGAAATCGCGCCCGATGGTGATGATTCCGCCGAAGCCCAACGCTACATCGACAGTATCCAAATTGAGCTAGAGGCGCTCGGTGGGTAAATTCAGTAAGTCACAGATTCGCAGCTTATCCCTATCTTTGGTCACAACGGACGAGATATATCTCGTCCCTACAGTTCAGAAAGGGTCATTTGTAGGAACAGCATACATGCTGTCCGCCGCAAAACACAAAACTATGGTTCACTGAAATTAATCACTTTCTGCTAATTTCTTCAACTCGTACAACTTCGTTAATGCCTCCAACGGACTCAGCGAATCGACCTCGATTTGGCGGATGGCTTCAATGGCAGGATTTTCTTCTTTCGGCGCGAAGAAACTCAGTTGGGCGGGTTTATCATCTTCTTTGTTATCCGACTTCGGTTTTTGCAGCTTGAAATCACTGCCTGATTCTTCTAATTGCGCCAACAATGCACGCGCCCGTTCAACGACAGGACGTGGCATTCCAGCGAGTTGTGCCACATGCACGCCATAACTTTGGTCTGCGCCGCCGAGAACAACTTTGTGCAAAAAGACAATATCCTCACCACGCTCTGCTACGGCGACATTGTGATTTTCAGTGCGTGGCAAAATATTCGGCAGTTCTGTCAGTTCATGATAGTGTGTCGCAAACAATGTCCGACAATTCAGGCGTGGGTTATTGTGAATATATTCAATCACCGCACGCGCAATCGCCAAACCATCGTAGGTTGATGTGCCGCGCCCGATTTCATCCAGAATCAACAGCGAACGATGGCTACTGCCCGAAAGTAAGCGTGCTGTCTCAATCATCTCCACCATGAAGGTACTCTGTCCGGCATGGATTTCATCTTGTGCGCCAATACGGGCAAAAATACGGTCAACTAGCCCGATAATCGCCTCATCTGCTGGAACAAAACTGCCGATTTGTGCCATCATCGCAATAATTGCCACTTGCCGAATATACGTCGATTTACCGGACATATTCGGTCCCGTGATGATATGCACCCGTGATTCAGCAGTCATTGTGGTATCGTTCGGCACATAGCGCGTCACATCATCGAGTAATTTTTCGACCACCGGATGCCGTCCATCTTTGATATGCAACACATTATCTTCGGTGAGAGTCGGGCGCACATAGCCTTCATTGACAGCGACAGTCGCCAATGCCAAAAATGTATCGAGATGAGCAATTGCACGCGCAGTCCGCAGGAGTTGACTCCCAAATTCACATAATTGCCTGCAAACTTGCTCGTAAATTTCACGCTCGGTCTTGAGAATTTCCTCTTCGGCACTCAGCACCAAGGCTTCGTACTCTTTCAGTTGCGGTGTGATGTAACGTTCGGCATTCACCAGCGTTTGCTTGCGAATATAGTCATCTGGCACTTTGTCGCTCTGTGCTTTTGTGACTTCGATATAATAGCCAAAAACTTTGTTATAACTCACTTTTATCGTTGGGATTCCAGTGCGGCGGCGTTCTGTTGGTTCAAGGTTGGCAATCCAATCACGGGCATCTTGTGTCGAAGCGAGAATTTCATCCAATTCTTTTGAGAAACCTTGACGGATAATGCCTGTATTATTGAGTGTTGCCGGAGGGTCATCAGTAATCGCCTGTGTAATCAAATCATAGACATCAGCACAAGGGTCTAGGCGTTCTGTGAGAGCTTGCAAAGCTGGAATATCATTTATCAATTCTCCTAAATTTGGAATCACACTCAGACTATCGCGCAATCCGAGTAAATCACGCGGATTCGCCTTGCCAATCAATAAACGATTCACGAGTCTTTCAATATCCGATACATGCTTAAACAAAGCTCGCAATTCAAGCCGCAGCGCTTCATCATGAGTCAGTGCATCAACAGCATCTAAGCGTGCATTCAGGCGCTTCAAATCAAGTAAGGGTTGCAGCATCCATGTTCGCAATAAGCGTGCGCCCATTGCCGTGACTGTTCTATCCAATACACCCAAAACACTGCCACGAGTCTTGCCACTGCGAATCGTCTGTGTCAGTTCCAGATTACGGCGTGTGAATTGGTCTAGCACCATAAATTGCGAAGTTGAATAAGTCCGAATATTCACCAATTGCGATAATGAATTTTTCTGTGTGACGCGCAAGTATTGTAAAGCTGCTCCGGCGGCACTAATGGCATGAGGCATATTGACCAACCCGTAGCCATCAAGTGTACCAACCTGAAAATGGTCTTTTAGGAGTTGTTCTGCCCCTGCAAATTCGGCTGTCCAATCTTGCACAGGTGATAGATGAATCCCATCGGGCATCGAAACACCGCGCTCAACCCAACTTTCCGGCATAATCACCTCACGCGGAGTCAGGCGTGCGAGTTCTTCCAGAACGAGAATCCCGACATTATCGCCTTCTAATTGTGTTGCCTCAAATTGCCCTGTCGAAATATCAACAAATGCCAGACCAGCTTTGTGCCACTTGCCAGATTCAGGGTTGCCAACCGGAACAACACACATCAAATAGTTTGGTTTAGCTTTATCGAGCAGTTGCGGCTCAGTCAATGTACCGGGTGTCATCACACGAACCACTTCACGGTCAACAATACCGCGTCCGGTGGGTTCGCTCATTTGGTCACAGACAGCAACATGATAGCCTTTTTCAATCAGTTGATAGATATAGCCATCCACGGCATGATGCGGCACGCCAGCCATCGGCGTTTCTGTCCCATTGCGCTTGCTGAACTTACGCGATGTTAGGGTAATTTCCAGTTCACGGGAAGCAACGACGGCATCATCATCAAACATTTCATAAAAATCGCCCATACGGAAAAACAAAATGCAATCAGGATACTGCTTTTTAATATCAAGATATTGTCGCCGTGCAGGAGTGACTTTCGCCATGACTCATCTTCCCTGTTTATGCCTGTTAAAGAGCGGGGTGTTTTTTTATGATAGAGCTATTCTATCAGGGCTTAACAGTCGCTTCAACATTTGTTAGGAGACACTATGGCAAAAATCATTATCACTGTTGATTTAGGTGGTACACGACTACGAGCAGCACAAGTAGACTCAGACTTGAGAATCACCAAACGGTGTGAAACACTCACGAAGGCACACGAAGGCTTAGACCCCACCTTACAGCGCATGAAAGACATCATCCGTGAGGTGCTGCCAGATGACGAAGCAAAGGTAATCGGTATCGGTGTCTCGGCTGCGGGTCCAACCAATCCCAAAACAGGTGTCGTTGTTGCTCCACCCAATCTTGATGGTTGGCACGATGTTCCACTTGCCGATATTTTGAGTAAAGAATTCGGTGTACCTGTTTATGTGGGCAATGATGCCAATGTCGCTGCCCTCGCAGAAGCCTCTGTCGGCACGGCGAAAGGCTATCGAGATGCCATATATTTGACTGTCAGTACCGGAATCGGTAGCGGAATCATCAGTGACGGACGTTTGGTACTTGGCAAATCAGGTATCGGCGGTGAGGCAGGTCATATGATTATGGTTGTCGATAAGAACACCGTCTCCACACTAGAAAAAGAAGCCGCCGGACCCGCTTTAGCACGCAAAGCACGCCAACGAATCGCAGATGGAGAAAAATCAATTTTGGTCGAAATGGCAAATGGTAACTTAGAGGCAATTGATTCCAAAATGATTGGCACGGCGGCGAATCAAGGCGATGTGTTGGCAGTCAGCATTGTTAAAGATGGTGCAAAAATCGTCGGTTTAGGCATTGTGTCATTGTTGTTGCTATTCAATCCTGAAGTTGTCGTGATTGGCGGCGGTGTCAGTTATATTGGGGATATCTGGTTCAACAAAATACGCGAAACAGTTCGTGAATATGCGCTAGACGATGAATACTGGAAAGACACACCTATTATTCCTAGCAATATGAGTGAAGATGTCGGCATTATCGGCGCAGCAACCCTTGTCATAACGCAAGGTGGACGCAAGCGCGTGACCAAAGTTGCCAAAAATATCAGTGTGGAATAGATGACACCTATCTCAATCTAATACAAGGCATGATACAATGCCATTATGTTGACTTTACCTGACTTCCCAGTACGACAGCGTGATTTTTTGCTAGAGATTTCTCGTGCCATCACGTCACGGCTGGATTTAACTGAAGTGCTTAAGCGCGTACTCCATGCCTCGGTAGTAATGACTGCTGGACGAGTAGGTCTCATTGCCTTACGCAATCCTGATGACCAGCAATTTAATGTGCGAGCATTTACGGGTATCCAGCAAGAGATTGTGCCGCTTATCAATGAAAAACTGCATGAGTTAATGAATGATGTCCCCAAAACCGCCCTTCATTATGATTATATTGAGTCAAAACTGACTGAAATCGCAAGCTCAATCGACGAGGGATTACGACAGTCAGTCGCTATGCCTCTGCTCTTCGATAAGAGTCCCATGGGCTTGCTGATTGTCTTTCGCTCATATGAAGTCGAAGTCACCCGTAATGATGTTCAAATTCTACAGAGTTTTGCAGACCAAGCAGCGATTGCTGTCCATAACGCGCAACTCTATGAAAATATCAACCGAGAACGGCAGCAATTACGAGCAATTCTTGATTATAGTGGCGATGGTGTCATGATATTGGATGCCAATCTCAATATCTTACAAATCAATCGCTCATTCGAGTATATGTCCGCTTGGCGTGCCGAGGATGCAGTCAGTTTACACCAAGATGATGTGATTATTTGGGCGAATATCGAACATAACGATTTGCAAGATGCGATTCAACAAGGATGGCCTCAGAAACGTAGCGAGAGCGAAGCATCTGATACGCTTTATGTCGAAGGGGAATTACAACGCCGCGACGGAATGGAAGTCAGCATTGGTATCACCTATGCGCCACTTTTCAATGAAGATGGCAAACTCGCTAATATCATTGCCAATGTGCGTGATATTACAAACTTTCGTAAGGCACAAGAAATGCAGAATGTCTTTATCTCGACTGTCTCTCACGAATTGCGAACGCCCGTGACGCTCATTAAAGGCTATGCTAGTACCCTCACCCGTGAAGATGCCCAATGGGATATGAATACTGTCAAGCAAAGTTTAGAAGTGATTGAAGAAGAGGCTGACCGCCTT
Organism: Anaerolineae bacterium; assembly: GCA_030950085.1. Classification (GTDB taxonomy): domain Bacteria; phylum Chloroflexota; class Anaerolineae; order Aggregatilineales; family Phototrophicaceae; genus JAUZRW01. Next base: position 10,424 of record JAUZRW010000027.1, on the reverse strand, counting down.
ACCGAACTGATTGAAGATTTGCTCACTGCCAGCAAAATCCAAGCTGACCGTAACATCAAATTGAACTTAGCTGATGTCCGCCTTGACCAAATCGCAAAACATTCGCTAGAACGCCTCCGTGTGCAATCGACTCGGCATGAATTTGTACTCAGTTTTCAAGATAATTTCCCCACAGTATCCGGCGATGCCAAATTACTGCGCCAAGTTATCGACAATCTACTGACGAATGCTATTAAATATTCGCCCTCTGGTGGCACAATCACTATCGGCGGACGCTATAGTGGGGAATCAGTGACTATTTTTGTGCGTGACTCCGGCGAAGGTATTGCGGAGGAAGAGCAACGGAAAATCTTTGAGCGTTTTTATCGCATTGATAGCAAGTTGACCAGCAAAACACAGGGGACAGGTTTGGGATTGTACCTATCGAAAGCCATCATTGAAGCCCATAACGGCAATATTAGTGTCAAAAGCCATATAGGACATGGTTCAACATTTTATTTCACTATTCCTCGTAATTGATGAATACCACATAATTTGGGTGTGCTATGCCCTACAACAAGGTCGCTTTGACCGCTACAATGCAAGGTATTATCAGAATCAAAACCAACGGAGATACCATGACACACCCTCAACAAACTATGTTGCAATGTTCCAATTGTGGCACACCGAATCCCGTCACATTGCGCCGTGTAATTGATGTCCAGAAAGATTCACAAGGGAAAAACCTACTCCTCAATGGACGAGTCAATACGTTTCGCTGCCAAAATTGCGAAACGATGAACACGGTAAGTTCTCCCTTGCTGTATCACGATGCCTCCAAAGAATTGCTCATTGCCTTTGTGCCGATGGATGTGGCGCTGAAACAAAAGGTCAATGAAGAAAAAATCATCGGCGACTTGATGAATGAACTCACCAGTAGCCTAGAAAAAGAGGCTTTTCGCGCCTATATGTTCAATCCAAAACGTGCCTTAACCTTACAAGGCGTGATAGAGCAAGTCATAGAAGCCGACGGCATCACCAAAGATATGATTGCCGACCAAAAACAACGTGTCGAATTATTGCAGACCTTCCTCAAGGCAGAATCTGAAGAGGCAGTCGTGGAATTAGTCAAAAAACACGATGCGGATATCGACATGGGTTTGTTCCAAACGCTATCACTCATGGGAGAACGAGTGATGCAAGACGGGCAACAACAACTTGGGGGGCATTTGATGGCAATTCAACAAGTGATGTTGGAACATAGCACTTTCGGACAAAAAATTACCGCACAGCAACAAGCACAAGATAGCGCCATACAAGAAGTCGCACAGCGTTTAGAGAAACTCGGTGAATCAGCAAGGCGCGCAGATATTATCGACCTTGCGATTGACTATGGTGACGATGATGCCAAGTTACAGGCTCTTGTCGGATTAGCTCGTACAGCCTTGGATTATCAGTTCTTCCTCGAATTCTCAGAACGCATCAGCAAAAAGCCTGCTGATGAGCGTGAAAAACTCGAAGCCATACGCGATATGCTGCGCGAATTGAGTGAGCAAGTGGACGAACAAACTCGCTCAGTTGTTCAACAAAAAACACAATTATTGCGCTCCATGCTGGATGCCGAAGATTTTGAGCCACTATTACGGCAAAATCTTGAAATGATTGATGACAATTTTATGGGCGTATTGGCAGCCAATATGCAAGAGGCTAAACGTCGTCAAGATGACGTAACACTCGCCAAAATGACACAAATCTATGACAAGGCTGTTGAAATTTTGCAATCACAAATGACACCTGAATTGCGCTATATCAATGACCTCTTATCAGCAGAAAGCCCCGAAGCGATGCAAACACTCATCAACGAAAAAGCAAGCGATTACGACGATTTGCTAGATGTTGTTGATGCGGTAGAAGAACTATTTGAGGCACAGGGGCAAGCTGACGGCATCGAGCGCCTAGAAATTATTCGCGCTGCTTTAGAAAAGTCTCTTAGCTGACGATTACCCTACGTCAGAAAAAATCTGCAAATTTCGAGTTGATAACTCTGGCATTTTTGCAGATTTAATGTAACCTTACGCCGCGTGTTAAAAAAGCATCTAAAAAAGGTATTGAAATATGCACCGTAATTTTTGGCGTACAGGTAGTCTAGCTGCGGCTGTGATGTTGTTACTACTGGGAATCGTCTTTTCCTTTACAGCAACGCCGGCTGCTCCAACTTATGCACAATTTGAAGAACCCACCGCAACCCCACGCGACCCCGTGTGGTTAGCGTTTTCAGCAGCGCGTGACGCAATAGAAGAATCAGAAGGGGTTAACCTGCAAATCGTCCAACGCTGGGACTTTTTCCAAGATGATTGGTCAACCCCAAATGCTAATCATCCCCAACAAGCCGCCGGCATCGACAGTTGCGACTCCGCCGTTATCATCGTCCTAGCACGCGATGTATATTTCGGCTGGACATTCCAGATTACTGACCTTAATGGACGATTACACGAGGCGCGTGTGAGTTTCAATTTAGAAGATGTCGTGGTCTGCGACATTGTATCGTCTCCTGTAGCCGAGCCAACAGCCGTTCCAGCAGCAAGCGGTGAAACAGCAACAACAGGCGATTTACCAGTTCCTGTGGCTGGCAGCGCCGCAACAGGGTCATTTGAACTCGGTGGACACGTTAACGGTATGACCACTGAAGCCATCAATGCCATGAATCAATCTGGCATGACATGGGTGAAGAAACAATTACCCATCTCCGCAGGTGTGCAAGAAGGCTATAACATGATTAATGCCGCACACAGTAATGGTTTCAAAATTTTGCTCGGCATTGTGGCGAATCCGAGTGACCTGGTTGATGTTGCAGCTTACGCCCCACAATATGCTGTTTTTGCAGCCGCCATGGCAGAAGCAGGTGCTGATGCGATTGAAGTCCATAATGAAATGAATATTGACCGTGAATGGCCCGCGGCACAAATCAGTGGGGCAAATTATGTGCAATTGCTAGCAGTTGCCTATAATGCTATCAAAACAGCTAATCCGAATACGATGGTTATCAGTGGCGCATTGGCTCCAACAGGTTTCTTCGGTGCGGCAGGTTGCGGTGCATCTGGTTGTAATGATGATGTCTATTTGCAGCAAATGGCAGATGCAGGCGCAGCGCAATATTTCGACTGTGTAGGTATCCACTATAACGAAGGCATTGTCTCGCCCGGCACCTTTAGCGGCGACCCGCGTGGTGAGTATCCGACCTACTATCTTGGCTCAATGATTAATCGTGCATCTTCGCGCTTCCCCGGTAAACCTGTTTGCTTCACGGAACTCGGTTATCTATCCGGTGAAGGTATGGGAGCAACCATTCCACCTGCATTTGGATGGGCGGGTGACACAACCGTTGCCGAACATGCCGCATGGTTAGCAGATGCCGCATCACGGGCAGCATCACGGGGCGATATTCGTCTCATGATTGTATGGAATGTAAACTTCACACGCTGGGATAGTGACCCCATGGGTGGTTATGCCATTCTTCGCCCTGATGGAAGTTGTCCGGCTTGTTCTGCACTTGGCGCAGTCATGGGAGCAGGTGGCTAAATCAGCTCGCATATTTGGTTAGCAATCAAATTAGGTGTGGCAATGTGCTACACCTTTTTATTTCACAATATTGCAAGAAAATTTTGGCAAAGTTAACAGTTTGGATTCAGTTTATTCATATGCAACTTGCCTATAATTCAGTACAATTCAAGTGGAGGTAGATTGGGGAGAAATTTACGTATGGATGAAAGTACAATCTGGGTCTGGTGTGGCGAAAACGTCAACTCCCATGATTTGAATAACTGGCACATGGTCAAACGCCTACTAGAAGTCAGCAAGAATAATGGCGATTATATTATCGAGTTCCAGACCCGTTCCGAAGTATTGGAGTTTGAGGTTAATTTACGGAACAAAGGCTGGCATATTGATGCCGAGGCTTCGCAAAATACCCCTCATGTCACTTGTTGGCGGCGTGCTTTTGCCTCTCCTGAATGAACCCACCGTAATCAGTCTCCTGCCAATTCGATTGTTTCATCTTCCAACAAACCATATTCGCGCAGTCTCGCTTGATATTTCTGCATCACTGGATGTCCGTTATCATTAAAATGCCCTTTCACATGCCCACTATCAATCACGGCAGATGATTCTGGTTGATGCACTTCAGGCGCAAATTTGCGACGTTTACGGCTATATTCCCACTGTTCGAGTTTATCACCTAGCCAACCACCGAATAATTTTTCGAGTATCATTTTTATGGGCTGCGATTCGCTTTTTTCAGTCGGATATGGAGTCGCGTTTGGTTGATAGACTCCAACCCAGTTATTTGCCGTCATCATCGCCTGATAAATATCGTCTCCATAAATCGGGAACATTTGCACCACTTCACGCGCCATGAACAAATCTCGACGCTCTTGTTCCAATTGGTCAGATGCCAAAACGTAATTCGGGCAGAGTTCGCGCTTAAAGAGCCGTACCAAGCGCACCAATACAATTGCCAGCCCACGCGCTAACCAGACTCGTCTCGGCTGTGTCACCAACAAGTAATCATAATCATCATGCACATCAACAGGATTACGAACTGCTAATGCACCTGTTAGCGCCACCATCCGCACAAATGGAATCTGTGCTAACCAATGCCCATAGCGCATCGCATCGTCCCACATCGGTTGGATATACTGCTCACCTTCGATGCGACGGGTAATATTTTCATAGCGATTAGTCAGTGTAATATAGCCTTTTTCTTGAATAAGTAATGTTTGCAAACGAGGCGATTCTCTAAGCGTTTCTTCTATGGCTTCTACAGCAATAGGTTTTGAGCAGATGAGATAACGATGAAGTTCAGCAGCAGTCATAGCGAAGCGAAAAATATCAGCATATAACAGAGTCCGAAGTATCGCGGTTTCAATATTTTGCATAACTGACTCCAGATTGGCATGGTCTGTCCGTTAAAATATACGATGAAACATGCTTATTTAGATGACATTTACGTGCAAACAGCAAATTGACCTTACTAATCCCACGTCCAAACCCAGAGATTTGTATAGCGACATTCCGTATTGGTCGCTTCAAAATTCACAACCGCCTCAGCGATTCCCCCAGATGAAATTTCACTATCAACAGCACCAACGAAAGTACCATCGAGATAGAAAAGCACAACATCGTCAACTGCAATCAATAGCAATTGATACGCTTGCCGAATAACAGCTAAATTATCATTGAAGATATTCTCTGTGAATGTGTCGTCACGCCGCACAGACAAGCCATAGCCACCCATACTATCAACATAGCCTAATACATAATCGAGGTTATCAGCAGCACGCACGATTAACCCACAACCATTCAAATCCGCACTGGATGCTTGCCATGATACGGTAGCACCCAGTACAAAATTCGCAAATTGTGACTCGCGTGCCAGAGGGAAGCGACTCACCCCTGCGCTAACCTGCTGGGCAAAACTTTCTGGGATATGGAGTGCCATGACACCCCCTGTCGGAATAATAAGGCGGCGTTCTAATTCGCGTGCTGTGTACGTATTATTGAGAGCAACTAAGGTATCAGGAAAAAGATTTTCGCCATTAAGCGACATTGGTGCTGTAATAATCATATCATCAATACGCGCTGTCACCGTACTGCCGATGGCATCAACCGTATTAATCACAAATCCAACTTGCCCATCGGACAGTGCCGCATCAACTTGTGTGCCGATGAATTGTTCATTATAGAAAATATCATAGCCTGTGCCATTAACCAGTACGCCGAGGGTAAATTCAGTCGCGCTCGGACGAATCGCGGGATGTGTTCCCCAATCGCGCAAAATCGTTTCTTCACCCGCTTGTACCCGTAACATACGCCACGCCCCATTGTGATTAAGCAGAACAGCGTAGTAGTTGAGAGCATCTTCGTATTGAAACAAAAGTCCAACGCGCCACCCCTGCCCCCCAGAAACACGCATAAAACGTGCTTGAAAGGCGTATACAGGACTTGTCGGACGCACGCCTACCGCAAGCGCACGCTGATTAATCCCTTCCTGACTCAACATCAGAGTACCAGTAGCAATTTCTAATTCCGGCAACGATTCACTACCGACATCAACCGTTTGCCAGCCACTGTTCGTATCAAATGAATCTTGTGCCACAATTTGACTATAGCCGGACAGCATTAACAGGTCATATGCGCCGGATGACTCGCCAAAACCACTCACCAGCAGAATATAACTACCTGTGTAAGGGGCGCTGAATGCTTCAATAAGGGCATCGCGTGATTCGGGATAATGGTAATCGTCGTTGGAAATGAGTGTATTGCCGTTCAAATCTTGGATGGCAATTACCGAATCTAAGGTGTCGCTTGTCATAGTAAAGGAGAGTATTTGCCCTTCTTGGGCGATAAATGACCATGAATCCGAAGCACCTACAGCCAATTCACCAGATTGACTCGCATTCAAAGTCAGTGTTTGCGCCTGTGCCGATACACTACTGAGCCACAGAACACAGGCACAAAACAAAATTTTGGCACTATGTCGCAAAAATCTCAGGAAATCATCCACTTAGCATAGTTCTTTTGCAAGAATTCGATATATTCAGTGAACTCTGATAAAGTCACTTCTGCCCCGATGATGCCTCTATTATATTCAGCCTCATGCAAACGACGTTGTTCTCCCGCATGACGCATATTTGTCGAAGTTTTAGTCTTCTCTTTTTTACTCTTTTTATTTCGTTCAAGCATCGTGAAATGTTCTGAGAGAGGCAAGTTCTCAAACTCTTCGGGCGATGCAAATGTATAGACCGGAATATAATCGCCATCTTGCTCTAATGAGATACTCACGACATGCCAACCCTTTTTAACTCGTGTCGCACGTTTGACCTTAAACGTCCATGTTAAGACATTAACCAGTTGTTGTGGGTTAATTGAGCTTTCAATCTCTTGATGCTTACGGAGGATAATCGTCTCAGGATTGACCTCTAACACACGTCCACTAGGCCAAGTTTGTTTTAAGTATTTTTCAAGCCCATAGGATATGATTGCCGCGAGGGTAATACTACCAAAAATGACCACCAATGCAGGTAAATTAGTCAACATTCCGCCGATAAAAAATAATAGAATACCACTGCCAACCAGCGCTAAACAACCCACAGACCGAATACCGGTATGTTCGGCATCAACAGCAAATGAGCGCGAATTGTGAGTCGTAGGAGTGGTTTGGATTGTGGATTCATCAACTGCAACCATCATAAAAACCTATTCTTCTTTGATCTGGTTGCCTTATTTTATCGCTTTTTGGCGATGATGATAACCCTTTCTGTACTATCACTAGGGCGATGGGGTGTTAAATTGCTATTGAGGACGTAATTAACTTCAAATCCACAGCGATTGACCAGAGCAACAATAGCTTGTACAGGATAAGTACGGAGTATACGCTGAGTGTTCTGCCGTATCCATGAATCATCTGGTTGTTTACGGTAAATGATGTAGTCTCGATGTTGAACTTGACGTTCGTAGTCGAATCTATTCTGGATGAAAATGCACAAGCGATTATTATCAAATTCGAGAAAGTCACCTAAGCTATTGCGCTTAATAAGCCCTTCAATCGTGTACATATCAAAAATGAGTAATTTGCCCTCTTTAAGCGTGTCGCCGATATTTTTGAAAGCCCGTTCAAGTTCGCGCAGACTACTAAATTCGTGCAATGTATCGAGGCATAGGGCTAAATCTTGCCCCCCGATATTGTTCATTTCAAGGATATCTTGTTGCTGCCACGACACATTGAGACTCTGACTAGCAACAACTTGTTTAGCAATATTGAGCATCGCCGGAGACGAATCAACACCTGTAACGACATAACTATGTTGTGCTAACCAACGAATGCTGACTCCAGAACCACAGCCTATATCAACCACTTGTCGTCCGAGCCAATCATTCCGTTGGGCAAAGTTGATGATTTGTGGCGTGATGTGACGCGCAAAAGCATCCATCCCAATTTCGTCATGAATTGTTGATAAAACACTATAATCACCGGGCATGGATAACTCTTCTTTTTCTTAGAAATTACTTTTATGTGAATTGTAGAGACGCGATATATCGCGTCCCTTATGACCAAAAATGCTGATTTTGCACCCCTTCAACGATTGGTTGGCATCCAATAACCTTGACCCGGTGCGGTGACAACATAGTTCGGACGACGGGCATTGTCCTCTATTTTCTGACGTAAACGCGAAATATTAACTCGCAACACAGAAAAATCGCCTTTGTACTCATCACCCCAAACTGATTTAAGCAGTTCGTCATGTGTAATAACGTTTCCGGCACTTTTCATTAACATAACAAGAATACCATACTCAATCGGTGTCAGGTGCAGTCGTTTTTCCCGAATCATAGCTTGTCGGCGTGGCATATCCAACTCAAGGTCGCGCACACGCAAATGCGTTTCGGGTTTCGGAGTCCATTCAACACGTCGTAATAACGCTTTGACACGAGCAACGAGTTCTTCCGGTGAAAACGGTTTCGCCATATAGTCATCCGCGCCCGCTTCCAGAGCATAAATACGATCTCGGTCTTGTCCATAGCCACTAAGAACTATCATTGGCAAAAAAGAGTGTGAACGCACAGAGCGCAACACATCTAGCCCGTTAATATCCGGCAGATTCAAATCCAGCAATACAAGGTCAGGATTCGCCGCATTGATTTCATTGAGTGCCAATTGACCGCTATCGACAGCACTCGCCTTGAAGCCAGCATCGTTCAATAACGTGCAAACCACTTCGGCTGTATCTTCGTCATCTTCGACAATGAGAATATTGAGGTCTTGCTCTTCAACTGACGTTGCCATTATCAAACGCCCATATAACTAATCTGTAACACAACTTATTCTAATGTATACCATGAATTTCGGCTACTGAATATTAAGGTAATTTCTTGAGAAACTACGATTCAGCCGCTTAAGCGCCGCTATAAAGCAAAAAATCCCACTATTTTTTGCAGGATTTTTATTATGTATTGATATATTTGGGCGATGAGGAACTTGAATCCCCAACCTATTCAATGTAAGTGAATTGCTCTGCCAATTGAGCTAATCGCCCTGAATTACTGCAAATTATAGGCAAAAAGCCAGTTGAGGTCAATGGTTATTATTGCGACATAGTGTAGGGGCGAAACCTGTGTGTTCGCCCGTTGTAATTTGCATCGGAAGCAGATATAGGAATGCCCGTAAATGCTTTGATTATCGTTTCAACAATCTAACCATCGCGGCTTATCAATGCCGATATATTCCTGAGCTGCCTCGTAGATGTGTTGTCTATACTAGACACTGCCTACAAACTCATCTACCATATTTGCGACTCTGGCGGTGTAACAATATTGTTTCAATATTAAGCTAAGGACAATATAATGCCCTCTCCTTATAAAAAACAATTAACAAGCAAAGCCGATGGATTTATCCAAGCGATCAATACGTCGCTTGGTTATCATGCAGAAATAGATTACAAATCTTTCGATGAGTATAGTGTCGAGATACGTTTCCACCATGCTGGGAGAGCGAAACTTTACTATAGTCCAAAGCGCGATTACTATACTCTCACATCCCCAAAACTCGACAAATCTCATGCACCTAAAATCATGGATTTTTGGTACACAATGCTGGCAAATGAAGCAAAACCTTCTGTCATCAAGATAAGTAAGTCTGCCTACCAAGCCTTTGTTGATGGGTCATTTGATTCACAGCGACAGAGTGTCGGATATGGTGCTGTCATCCTCAAGCAAGGTGACGAAATCGAACGTCTATCTGGCTTTGTCAATAAATATCTTGAATCACGTCAAATAGCAGGTGAACTTGCTTCAACAATGCGTGTGATTGCTTGGTGTAAGCAAAATAACGTGAATGAAATCGACATTTTCTATGACTATAAAGGCATTAAGGAATGGGCAATTGGAAATTGGAAATTAGAAAAACCAATGGCTCAAAGCTATTCAAAGTATGTCAACGAATCAGGTATTAAAGTTTACTGGCATAAAGTAGCTAGTCATACAGGTGTTCATTGGAACGAAATAGCTGATAAATTAGCCAAAAAGGGTGCAGAAGAATCCGAAACAAAGGTACCGCAAGTTGAATCACTTGAATCCACATCTTTAGGGGCAATCGGTGAGGCATTTGCGGCGCATCTCAAGGAAAAAGGCTTTCAGGCAAGGTATGACAGCGTGAAAAACCATCAATTTGCGCGAATCGGTATCTATCAAGGTAAAAAACGACTCGGCTTCTTTGATTTATACGACACCAAGAAACGGCGTTTAGACCCTTATAGGACTTTCGCTTCTAAGCGGTATCAAGAGCAGGAATGCGTGGGTCACGCAACTCCGCCTTGAGAAATTCATATAACAAATCATGAACAAGCGCGTACAAGGTTTTGCCGACAGCATCCGCTTTGGTTTTGATGGCA
>JAUZRW010000266.1 GCA_030950085.1 Anaerolineae bacterium | reverse complement strand
ATTGGCTTGGCAGGAGATTTAGCACTCGCTTTTGCTGCTGGTGTGGGGGCAGGTCTCACGATGGTGCTTGTGTTATTGATTGCCCATCGCGTTCGTAGCAGTATGACATTGTTGATTCTGGGGCTGATGTTCGGCTATTTAACGAGTGCGCTTGTCAGCTTATTGCTTTATTTCAGCATCCCAGAACAGATTCGCAATTATATTAACTGGACATTCGGCACATTCGGCGGCACAACATGGGAGCAGTTGAAAATTTTCGCGCCACTGGTAATTATCAGTTTAATTGGGGCTTTTGTACTATCAAAAACATTGAATGCCCTACTGCTCGGTGAACAGTATGCCCATAGTATGGGTTTGAATATCCAAAAAGCACGCATCGCTATTGTGACATTGACAGCGATTCTGGCGGGGTCAGTGACGGCGTTTTGTGGACCCATCGGCTTTATCGGCATTGCTGTCCCACACTTATGCCGAAGTTTGCTCAATAGCTCTGACCATCGCTTGCTTGTACCGGCATGTATGCTCATGGGCGGAATCGTGGCATTATTTGCAGCACTCATCGCCGAAATGCCGGGCTTCGATGTTGTCTTACCCTTAAATGCTGTGACTTCATTGCTTGGTGCGCCGGTTGTAATTATCGTGATTTTACGGCAGCGCAATATGAGCAAGACCTTTGCATCATGAGCTCTAAAGTTATTCTCAAAACTCATCAACTTGCCATAGGTTATCCAAAATTTACGGTAGCGGCTGATATTGATGTTGCGCTCTATGAGGGAGAATTAGTTTGTCTGATTGGACCCAATGGCGCAGGAAAATCAACACTTTTGCGGACAATCGCTGGAATACAAACGCCTATCACGGGGCATACGACATTGTTGGGTGATGATGTTCACAAATTAGAGGCAAGAGAACTGGCACGCCGCTTGAGTATCGTTCTCACTGACCGTATTGATGTTGGTTTGCTATCGGGTTATGCCTTAGTCGCTTTGGGACGGCATCCTTATACAGATTGGACTGGGCAACTCTCAAAACAGGATGAGGCGATTATCCGTTGGGCAGTCGAAGCTGTGGGTGCTGAAGAAATCGCGCCGCGCAATGTCAATGAATTGAGTGATGGTGAACGACAAAAATTGATGATTGCACGGGCATTGGCACAAGAACCGGCTGTGATGTTGCTGGATGAACCGACAGCTTATCTTGATTTGCCGCGCCGTGTCGAAATTATGCTGTTGCTGCGCGACCTCGCAAGAAAAACGTCACGGGCTATTTTACTCTCGACGCATGACCTTGATTTGGCACTTCGCAATGCTGACCGTATTTGGTTGATGCCGAAAGATGGCGTTTTACAGGTTGGCGCACCGGAAGATTTGGTGCTGAGTGGCGCATTTGAAAGCGCATTTTCCAGTGAAGGGGTGCTGTTCGATAGGCGTGCAGGGTCATTTAGAACACAGGTTGAAGCGACAAAAACGATTGTAGTTGAGGGTGAAGGCGTTCGCAAAATTTGGACAATTCGCGCCTTAGAACGTATCGGATATGCGCTGGATGATAAGGCGCTGTGCCGTGTTATTGTCACAGAAAGCACTTGGATTTTGCATCATGGCGACTCATCATCGAACTATGACGCGCTGCATCGGCTTGTGATGGCACTATCCGAGATATAGCCCATCTTTTATACTGATGAATTAATGGGCGCAATGCCTTGCGCCCCTACATAAAAACTTTTTTGGTGATGTACTACAATTCAAAGAATGTCATTTATAGGGCTACATAAATGCTTGTAAGCCTGTTTGGGCGCGTCCTAGAATGAGGGCGTGAATATCGTGTGTGCCTTCGTAGGTATTGACAGCTTCTAAGTTTAGCAGATGGCGTATCACATGAAATTCATCGGAAATGCCATTGCCGCCGTGCATATCACGCGACATACGGGCGATATCGAGTGCCTTACCGCAGGAATTACGCTTGACAAGTGATATCATCTCAGGTGTTGCTTTGCCTTCATCTAATAAACGCCCGACACGCAAGGAGGCTTGTAAACCTAACGTGATTTCGGTCATCATGTTGGCGAGTTTCAGTTGGATGAGTTGGGTTGCTGCTAAGGGACGACCAAATTGAATGCGGTCAAGCGTATATTGACGGGCAGCGTGCCAGCAAAATTCCGCCGCGCCTAATGCTCCCCAAGAAATACCATAACGCGCTTTGTTCAAGCAACCGAAGGGTCCCTTTAAGCCTTTGACATTGGGCAAGAAATTTTCATCGGGTACGAAAACTTCATCCATCACAATTTCGCCTGTGATACTGGCACGCAAACTGAATTTGCCCTCGATTTTGGGCGCACTCAAGCCTTTCATGCCTTTATCAAGGATGAAGCCGCGGATTTCGCCATCTTGACTATCGCCATCACCATGACCATATGCCTTTGCCCAGACGATAAAAACTTCTGCGATGGGCGAATTCGTAATCCACATTTTACTGCCATGCAAAATCCAGCCGCCGTCAGTTTTTGTTGCACGAGTTTCCATTCCGCCGGGGTCGCTACCATGATTAGGTTCTGTTAAGCCAAAGCAGCCCACCCATTCGCCACTTGCCAGTTTCGGTAAGTATTTTTGACGTTGCTCTTCTGTGCCGTATTCAAAAATTGGGTACATCACGAGCGAACTTTGGACACTCATGGTACTACGATAGCCACTATCGACACGCTCCACTTCACGGGCGATGATGCCATAACAGACATGATTAAGCCCCGCCGCGCCGTATTCTTCTGGAATGGTGATGCCCAAGAAGCCGATTTGCCCCATTTCATCAAAGATAGCACGGTCAAATGTTTCGTGACGGTGTTGTTCTAAGACACGCGGCATGAGTTTGTCTTGGCAATAATTGCGTGCAGCATCCCGAATCATCAGTTCATCTTCGGTTAATTGTTGGTCAAAAAGTATGGGGTCATCCCACTTGAATTTTGGTTTTGACATAGTTCCTCACGAAAGATTATCTGGAATTATTGTGTGTAGGCTATCTTCTATCTTTCGTGGACTTAATTCAAGGATATTCTTTGTGCATTTGTAACTACTATTTGACCAATTTAATCTTTGAAAATTAGATGATGTGTTTTTTGGGCGCAATGCCTTGCGCCCCTACATAAAAACTTTTTTGGTGATGTAGTAGTTACGAAAAAAAGATGAACCGCCAAAACGCCAAAGCGCCAAGATTTCTATTCAAAATAATGCTCTGCGACTCTGATTCTCCGCATCTCTGCGTTACGCTTTTTCCTTAAATGTTGATATCTCGCCTCAGCCCTCAGAACGCAGCCCTTCTTTTATGGCATCGACAATTTGCTGCATGTCATCTTGTGCGATAATGAGTGGCGGTAGCAATCGCAAAACCGTATTGCCGGCAGGAAGGGCGAGAATACCTCTTTCTTGTAGGGCTTGCAAAATCGGAGTCACACGCCCTTTGATTTCGATGCCGATGATTAAACCCCGTCCGCGAATGTCTCGTACTTGCTCTAAATCCAGATTTTGCAACTGTTCGACCAACCAAGCCCCTTTTTCAGAGGCTTGCTGAACGAGATTTTCATCGCGCAGAGTCACCATTGAAGCAATTGCCGCAGCACAGGCTAACGGATTTCCGCCAAAAGTGCTGCCATGTGACCCACCAGAGAGTTGTCCGAATGCGCCGCGCCATGCCACTGCCCCCATCGGCATCCCACCAGCGATACCCTTTGCCATCGTGACGACATCCGGCACAATCTCAGCTTGTTCAAAGCCGAACCAGCGACCAGTACGCCCGAATCCCGTTTGAATTTCATCTAGAATAAGCAATGCCCCTGTTTCGTCGCAAATGTCGCGTAGCCCTTGCAAATATTCGACAGAAGCAGGGTGGACTCCGCCTTCACCTTGTATAGCTTCGACGACAACAGCCGCCGTTTCGTCCGTGATAGCTTGTCGTGCCGCTTCAATATCATCATAGCGAATATGGCTTACGTTTGGTTGCCATGCTGCGAATTGTTTACGATATTTCGGATTCCATGTCAGGGCGAGTGCGCCGAGTGTGCGCCCATGAAAACCGCGCATTGTGGCGACGATGCCAGTGCGTTTCGTGAGCAATCGGGCGACTTTTAATGCGCCTTCAATTGCTTCTGTTCCACTATTACACAAGAAAAAGCGATTGATTTCATCTGGCAGCACTAATGTTAGCTGTTCATAGAGTCGCGCTCGTTGGTCATTGTAGAAAATTTCGGGGCAAGTGATGAGTGTACTCGCTTGTTGTGTAATCGCTTCGACAATCGCAGGGTGACTATGCCCAAGTAAGGCAACCCCTTGTCCGCTAGTGGCATCAATATAACTCTTGCCTGTATCGTCCCACACAGTAGAACCCGAACCGCGCACAAGTATTAACGGGCGTTTAGGATAGGCACCCGATGTATGGGAATCTTCTATTTGGGTGATATTTTGTGTATCAATCATGGATTCTGTATCGCTCCAATTAATGTAAAGTCTGCTGTATTTTTAGAAAATGCTTAACGCAAAGGGGCAAAGGGTGAAAGGCGCAAAGAAAAATTTTGAATAGAAATCTTGGCGCTTTGGCGGTTCAATCATTTTTGTGCTTTATCAGTTGCCTAAAAATGTTGTACCTGCGCCGCAAAGCGCATTTGTGACCGGATGACTAATACGACCATCGCCAATGATGACGCGCTGAACACCGCCTTCAATAGCCTCTTGTGCGCCAAGAACTTTGCGTTTCATGCGCCCTTCTGCCCAATCCATCGCCTGTGATAGTTGATTGCGCGAAACTTGTGGCACGAGTGAATCTGAATCACTGAAATCGCGGAATAAACCTTGTACGTTGCTCAGAATGACCAATTCATCCGCATTGAGTTCAGCAGCAACAGCAGCACTCGCTCTATCGCCATCAATATTGAGCAAGCCATCACGACTAATTGCCATCGGCGGCAAAACAGGGACATAGCCGCTATTCAACCTATTGAGCAAGCAGTCACGATTCACAGCAGAAATGCGACCACTATAATCATCGCGGATGATGCGTACCCGACCATTGACGACTGCCCGTAATGCCTGTTTACGTTCGCCACTGATGACAACACTTTCTTCATGAGTGAGACCCACAGCATGAATATTGTCAGTAGCCAGCCATTCGATGATGTCTTCATTGACGGCACGCGCCGCCGCAACAAAAATATCGCGGATACGAGGGTTCGTATAGCGCGAAGAGTGTCCACTAGGAGAAGTCAGCATTTGTACGGAAATCCCTAAGTCTTCGCACATCTGGTTCATTTTTGCGCTCACACCATGCACAACAACGACAGGGCGCGTCTGTGCGATGCGAGCAATATCGGCACAGGAACGCGGCATATCTAGCCCTTCGCCCCCACCGAGTTTAACCACTAAAATATTGTTATTTTCCAAGTCATTTTCTCCATATTTTGGGCATAACACACATTATGCCCCTACGATTCATCAGGGATAAATGCCGGAGAATTGCAATCCGACGCATTCGTCCATATCGAACATCAAATTCATGCACTGAACAGCACTTCCGGCAGCCCCTTTACCGAGATTGTCCAGCGCGGCAATGATAACGGCATGTTGCCCATCGTCGGATAATTCGAAGCCAATGTCGCAATAATTTGTTCCGGCGACGACACGCGGCTCAGGCAAACGATGCAGTCCGCTTTTGCTGGCAACAAGGCGAATAAAGGGTTCATCTCGATAAGCACTGCGATACAGTTTCCAGAGGTCTTTTTCGGCAATTGTGCGCTTCAATTCGACATGCGCCAATAGATGCACACCGCGCACCATTTCGATAGCCGTCACGCTAAAACGCAGTGGTATATCGTCACCGAGAATCATCTGCGCTTCTGCCATATGGCGATGACCTGTCGCGGCATAGGTTCGCACTGCACCGGAGCGAATCGGGTGATGCGACCCAGCATTCGGTGAATTGCCCCCTTCTGATGACCCGACTTTTAATTCTGCGTGGATGCTATCGACCCAGCCGGCATTAACCAGAGGCAAGAGCGCAAGATTGAGTGTTGTGGCATTGCAACCGATACCTGTTGCAAAATCCGCACCCCGTAATTGCTCTCGATTGTGTTCTGGCAAACCATAGACAAAACGTGCTAACCATTCGGGGGCAGGATGGGCTTGTCCATACCATTTTTCGTATGTTGTTGTGGAATTGAGGCGAAAATCGGCGGAGAGGTCAATGATTTTAGGAGCAAGGGCAGTGTAGCGTTCAATATTATTGGCGCTATGTCCATGTGGCACTGCCAGAAACAAGACATCAGCCGCTTCTAGTGCGTCAGGGTGAATGAATTGCAATCGTGTTACACCGCGCATATTAGGATGCACCGTATACACATAGCGCCCCGCATGTTCACGACTCGTTATCTGTGTAATCTCAATTTCGGGATGAAAGTACAGCAATCGCAAGAGTTCGCCCCCCGTGAAACCACTGCCTCCGACGATAGCGGCTCGAATCACGCTAGTACCTCCTCGCCGAAGAGCGTATAGCGCACGACTTCCGCCGCAATATCGACTCCAGTAGGGGTGCTGCTATTACGAAATTCCATTGTGTGGTTAATTTCGTTCACTAGCAAATTGCCATTTTCATCTTCCAATAAATCAATTGCCAGAATACCACCGCCGACAGCTTGTGCGGCTCGTATACAAATTTCGTCAATTTCGGTTGTGATAGGACAATTGCTTGCTTGCCCCCCTTTGGCAGTATTGGTAATCCAATGTGGCGATGAGCGATAAATGGCACAAATCGTCCGATTGCCAACGACGAAAGCGCGAATATCACGTTGGGGCTTATTGACATATTCTTGCACGTAGTAGGTATGATGATTGTAGCTACCCAGTGTTTGACGATGCTCAATGATGGCTTCGGCACTATCACGGTCATTGACACGGGCGAGTAAGCGTCCCCATGAGCCAGTAACGGGTTTTAATACGGCTGGATACTGCACATCATCAATGGCTTGCATGGCGCTATCAGGTGCAAAGGCAACATGCGTTCGCGGTTGTGGGATATCGGCATCTGCTAGTGCGAGTGATGTTTGTAATTTATCAGCACAAATCGCCGCCGTCTGATAAGAATTGACAGTACGAATACCCCAGCGATTGAGAATTGCCAGTGTATACAAGCCGCGTGATGTACTCACACACCGTTCAAATACGACATCGTATTCTTGCCATGCGATACGAGAAGGAGCAAGTTGCTCTCCACCGCTATTGATATTGAAGTGTAAGTCACGGTCTAAAATGATATCAGGGCTTATCCCCTGAGCGTGAAAGGCTTCAATGAGGCGTTTTTCTTCTGCCCGAATATGGGTAATCAGTAAAGCAACGCGCATCTTATTCGCCCCAATCTTCTTCGACTTCGGGCGCGAAATCGAGTTCTAGTGGGTTAAGGCTGATAATTTCGAGTTCACCGCCGCAATCAGGGCAAGCGAGTAATTCATTTTCCATTGCATCGTCGGGTATTGGCACATCGGCTTCACAGGCAGGGCAAGTTGGGTGAGTCATTGTTGTATTCTCCTATTTTGATGATTTTGTATTCGTTTGGACGTATTGCCATACGCCCCTACATGGCATCCATAAAATAAAAAACCGCCACCTGAGATGTTCCAGATGACGGTTCGTTTACGCTAGTTAGCAGGCAAAACGGCATTATCCAGAACGTGAGTATGGTTGCTTCTTGCACTTCTTCTTGTTGTCGATTTGGATACCGTGACTATTCATCGTTCTGCCTTTGTTGGGCGTATTGCCATACGCCCCTACAATTTTTTCAGTGTATTGGTAAATAAAAAACCGCCTATGTGGGCGGCTAATCTTTTTAATAATTTTCCGTCATTCAGGAAAACAAAGTTGCCCACGTTTAGAGGTGGTTGTTCTTCTTTGCCTTCTTGATTGTTGCGACGAAAACGAACATTGTGTGTTTCCTATTGCGAATTAATTTCTGTGACAGTCTAACACCCTTGCAGCAAGTCGTCTATAGCAATTTCAAAATTTGCAGAAAACAGGTTAGATTATACAGACTAAGTTGTGCATTTTGCATAAATGATACTGATTTTAGTGTATTCCAAAAGTTGTGACACTTGGTACAATACAGGGGAATTATCAACCAAAATGAGGAACTTTCGATGATAATTGTTGCCAATCGTATTTCTGTTAAGCCTGAATATGCCGAAGCGTTTGAACAGCGATTTAGAGAACGCGCTGGATTAGTGGATGGCATGGAGGGCTTTGTTAAGTTTCAGATTTTGCGCCCAACTGCCGAAGGCGACCCCTATATTGTGCAAACCTATTGGGAGACGCACGAGAATTTCACCGCATGGACAGAATCCGATGAATTCAAACAAGGGCATGGGCGTAGTGGCTCATTACCGCAAGAAGCCTTTCTCGGTAGACCAAAGCTCGAAATCCACGAAATTATGGATGTCTCGGAATCGGTCTCAGAGTGATGTAAGACGAATTTTGCTGAATGGGTGTACTCGCGTGTGCGCCCCTTCAGAAGCCTAATTAAACAAGGAATTTGGGCAATGTCGGATATTACTGTTCAAGGGATTCGTATACGGGTTAAAGATGAGGGCTACGGTAAACCTATCCTCTTCATTCATGGGCATCCTGATTCGGCGGATTTATGGAATGCTGTGATTCAATATCTGCCAAAAGAAGGCTATCGTTATATTCGCCCTGATTTACCCGGCTATGGCGAATCGGGCGATGGCAAAGGCTTTGACCTCTCTATTGAGAATCGTGGGCAGTGGGTGGCAGATGTTCTCGCGGCAGTCGGGGTGTCTGAACCTGTTACGATTGTCGGGCATGACCACGGCGGCGTATTCGCGGCATCTTTCGCTGTGCAGTATGAGGCACAAGTCTCGAAACTGATTCTGATGAATACGCTCTTTCATGCTGACACCACATGGCATCTCTTCGCTATCCTATGGCGCACACCCTTCATCGGCGAGAATATGGCATTCTGGCAACGTTATCGCCTAACCTTGCCCTTGCTGAAATGGTATATGAGACGCGGCGAACCCTCTCTGACGAATGACTATCTATCGGACTTGCAAAAGACTTTCTCGCGCACAATGGGACAACAAATGCACAGGTTGTATCGGGCGATTGACCCTGAATTATTTGAGGGATGGGAAGACAAATTTCATGCGTTTATTGGTCGCAAAGCAACGTTGGTATTATGGGGCGCAGAAGATAAATATCTTCCTATAAAATTTGCAGAACGCATGGCTTCGCATGGCGCACAGTTGGCAATATTCACGGATGCAGGGCATTGGTTGATGGTCACAAAAGCAGAAGAAGTCGCCCATAAAATCATACACTTTCTGCACGAAATAGAATGAGGAAACGTGCATGACAGCCAAAAATCGACTGCGGCAAGCAGCGAATAGATTATTAAAACCATTAGGACTTGTTATCCTTCGTACAGATGAGGCGCAAAAGTTCGCACGCTATCAACGCGAAAAAGACCGTCTGGATTTACGGGGCATTGTCCGTCAAGCAGCGAAAGTGGGTTTTCAGCCTGCCACAGTGATTGATGTTGGGGCAGCTTATGGCACACCACAACTCTATGAGACCTTTCCACAGGCACACCATTTACTGATAGAGCCTTTAGTTGAGTATCAATCGGCGCTGGAAAAAACGAAACAAGACTATGCTAAGATGGATATCATTTTCGCGGCTGCCTCTGACCATACAAACGGCATCACCATTCATGTTCATCCTGATTTGGTGGGGTCTTCAACTTATCAAGAAGACGAAAGCTCAAATGTGAATGGTATGCCGCGTGATGTAGCGACAGTTCGCTTAGATAGGCTATGCAAAGAGCGCAATTTACGCGCCCCCTATCTCATCAAAGTAGATGTACAGGGCGCGGAATTAGATGTTATCAATGGAGCAGAGGGTATTTTGGCCGATACAGAATTTATTGTCTTAGAAATTGCCTTGTTTGAATTTTACAAAGGTGCGCCGCAATTCTATGATGTGATTCATGCCATGAAAGAACGCGGCTATGTCGCCTACGATTTTACTGAGCCGCTATATCGCCCCTTAGATGATGCTGTCTCGCAGATTGATATTGCCTTTGTCAAAGAAAATAGTCGCTTTCGTGAACAGCAGCACTACGCCACAGATGCCCAACGGTCTGCACAAAATAAGGCACTCATGACAACATTTGAACGCATCTTAGAGGAATAATCTTTTTGTATCTATTCAGCTATCCGTGAGAAATGCGTAACACAGAGGCGCAGAGAATCAGAGGCACAGAGGGATTTTTGAATAAGACACTTTGTTTTTTGGATGGCTTTGTGGTGCAAAATGTTCTAGGTTCGTGGATAGGTGAACAATTACTAAACAAAATTCATGCTAATTATGAACTAGCATTGATAGAACTTACTCAAACATTGAATTTTACTATTGGATATTCCAACATGACCGTTCAACGTGAAACAGACACCGAGCCTCGCATCACAGATTCTACTGCTGAACAACTCTTGCATGACTTGGTGGCGATTCCGAGTCCGTCGCATAGTGAGGGCAACGCAGTTGACATGTTGACTCAGTGGATGCTGGAATATGGCTATGATACAGCGTTCATAGATGCGGCTGGAAATGCTGTCGGTATCATTGGCAAGGGTTCACGCGATATTGTCTTGCTGGGTCATATCGACACTTTTGGCGGCAACCCCCCTGTTCGCCGTGAGGAACGTTACCTCTATGGGCGCGGCAGTGTTGATGCTAAAGGGTCATTGGCTGCGTTTGCTGTTGGCGCATTGCGGGCTAATCTAGCGGACGATGTGCGCTTGATTGTGATTGGCGCAGTGGAAGAAGAAGCTCGTAGCAGCAAAGGCGCTCGTTTCGCCGCGACACAATATCAACCGCAAATGTGTGTCATTGGTGAACCGAGTCAGTGGGACAGAATCACAATTGGTTATAAGGGGCGCTTACTGTTGGAATGGGAATGGCGTGGCGCACTCGCCCACAGTGCCGGACAAGCCGCAACGGGCGCAGAATTGGCATTTGCATATTGGCAACGGGTTCAAGATTATACAAAGCAGACTAACGAAGGCGAAGACCGTATCTTCGGGCAATTGGATGTGACCTTGCAAGATATTAACACGGGACAAGATGGCGCTTATGGTTGGGCGCGGATGACAATTGGTTTTCGTCTACCACCGAAAAAAGACCCTTATCAGATAGCATCCGATTTACAAAATGAGGAGAATGCAACGGTTACAGCACATGGGCATGAGGTGGCGATTGTCGCTGATAAAAATACTCGTCTCAGTGCGGCATTTCGGGGGGCGATTCGGGCGCAGGGTGGTAAACCGCGTTTTGTCCATAAAACAGGGACATCCGATATGAATGTTGTTGCCCCGATTTGGAATTGCCCGATTCTTGCTTATGGGGCGGGCGATTCCGCACTTGACCACACACCGAATGAACATATTAATCTTGATGAGTATTTGAATGCGATTAAGGTGCTAACGTCGGCACTAGAGCGTTTATAGAATCGATTAATTATTCACCTTACGCAGGTTTCAGGTTTTAGGAAAAGCCGTAGCACTAGGAACTCAGCATTGTACAATCCATCGTTGGCGGTATGAATTCAATAATTTGACCTTTGCGTAACATCAGTTAATCATTCATCGGTCACATGATTTTCCAAGAATGACTGCAACGCACTGTCTAAATCTAAGAAGTCTGCCACAGACTCATTGGGGTCTAGCTCGCTTCCTGCGCCTTGATTATCACAACGATTATCAATAATGCGCCCTTCGTCAATAATGGGGGCAATGCTGTTGGCTAATTCTTCCATATCAAAGAAATCAATCAAATTTTGTCGATGAGTCAACAACCGTCGATAGCCTATTCTATACGTATCACAATCAAGATTCTCAGACAAATCAACGATGCTAGATAAGGCAACAACATCCCGAATAAAGAGCGTTGTGGGACTCAGTTGCGCTGTTCTCTGGTCTGGCAGGGTTTCTTGTGCCGCTATCGCATCTTGCCCTCGCAGGTCAATATTAATGGTATTGATGAGTGGTAAGGCAACATCATCAAAGGCATCTGTCACAGTCAACCATAAACTAGCCGCCCCTGTAGACCAAATATTATGTGTCAAAACTACCGTTTCTGAATCAAGCATCAGAGTAAAGGTGTCATCAACGCCTACGACGGATAAGGTCGTCGGTAAATCATCATCTAATGTGCCAGAGCGTAAAATAGGATTGTTCGATATATTTTCTAGTGTTGTACTGCCATCTTCAGCTTGGGTTTCGACGAGTATCCGTTCTTCAATACGCCACATTTTTTCGACAGCATCAACATAAAACAAAAGGTAATTGTGTTCATCTTGGACGCGGAAAGCAATGCCATACTGCGTGACATTGCCGATATCTGCCCAGCGTATCTCTACCCCAAAACCATTGCTTGCAGTCCCTAAGCGCAAGGGTATCTGTGACACTTGTTCTCGCAGGGCATAGGCGACAAGTTCATTTAAGCTGGCATTGTTTGTGGCTATTGCAAGCGCCGAAGCCCCACGTTCTAATGAAACAGGTATCGGTGTCGGGGTGGCAGTCATGGTAGCAGTGGCGGTCTGAGTCGGCGTGGGAGATATTGGCGTATCTGTTGCAGTTGGTGTCTGAGTCGGCGACTCTGTGGTCGCAATAGTCGTTGCAGTCGGTTGTGATGTATTCGTAGATTCGACAATGATAAGTGTGGGTTGCCGTGTTTGTGTGGGAGTATCTGAGGGAATCACAGTATTGGTGGATGTCGGTACTAAGGTTGGGGTTTCACTCGGCATATTTGTAGCTGATGGTGATGTGGCTTGGACTACGAGTGATGGTTTTTGTGTATTCAAGCTGATAGCAACAATCACGAGTATCACAATCACAAGAACGGCAATCCCCCCTACGATGACCCCATTGCGAGTTTGTTGGCGGATAGCGGCAGTCGCTTGTTGGATAGTCTTGGTATCGGGCATCACACGGGCTTCAATGTGTTCAAAGTCGCGTAAATCAGGTGACAGCATGGGTAAGAGTGCATGATGAATGGCTTGTGCCAACTCTGTCACATTGAGGTAGCGGTCAGCCGGATTCTTAGCAAGTGCCTTGTGGAAAATCGCGTTCATCCGATGAGGCAGTTCTGGGCGCAGTGCGGTTACATCGGGGACTGGGGCGCTTTGGTGTAAGCCCGTTAGAATTCCGCGTGCTTCCTCATAGGAGATACCACTCGGCGCATAATACGGTTTTTCGCCAGCAAACATTTCAAACAGCATCACCGCAAAGGCATAAATATCGACTGTTTGGTCAACCTTGTGACCCCCTTCTTGTTGTTCATAAGGCATATATGACGGTGTTCCTGCGCCAGATAAGGCAAATCCGACACCTTGGACACCTGCAATACCCAAATCAGTCAGATAGGCTTTGCCATCTTGTTTCGCCAGCAAGACATTACCGGGTTTCACATCTCGATGAATAAAACCCTCGTTGTGTAGATGGCTAATCGCTCGTGCAACCTGCGCCATGATTCGCACGATTTCGTCAATCGGGAAAGGAACTTCGGTAGCACGCGCACGCTGAATATATTTTGTCAGTGGATTACCATCAATGTAATCCATGAGAATATAAGCATTCTGGTCTTCAACGATGAACTTATAAAAGCGCACAATATTGGGATGTTGTAGGTCGCGCATATTGGTTGCTTCTAGCTGAAAAACGAAGAGAAATTCATCCTGTCGGCGGAATCGTTCTTTCAGTAGTTTTAAGGCGTAGATATCGGGTGTACCGCTTTCTCGCGCCCGATACACACATGCCATACCACCTTCACCGATAAATTCTTCAATAATGTAACGCTCATCAGATATTCTAGCACGAGCATCTTCCGCGCTGAAACAAGGATTATTTGCCATATGGTATATTCCTGCGAAACGTGTCGCTAATCTGGGAAATATTGTGCCACATCACAAAGCATAACGCGAATACGATATTGGGTGACATCATTCTGACCTCATTTAGCGTACTTGTCGCACCGTTGGAGCAGCAATATCATAAACTTGTGCTAATCTGCGCCATTCGTAATGCAAGCCAAACGAATCAGGCAATAAAATGTCGGTATAAAAGGTACGGGTATCTTGTAATAATTGCCCGACTTGCCCTGTTAGTGGTGGCACAATGGGGCTTTCGACAACACTTTCTGTCACAGTGGGCAAAACAAGTTCTGGAAATTGCCCAACTGTTAACAGTGAATTCACTTCAATGGCGCTGATTGGAAAGAACGGTGTTTCAGCTAAGATATCATTAAATGTCAAACGCTGCGTGATATCCGATAAGCCATTTTGTGGATTCGGGATAGTGGGCAATGTCAGTTGTGGGCTGCACCCTTGCATGGGGTGACTCGCTATTGTTTGTGTCAGAGCTAAGATGGCTTGTAATGGTGCAAGTGAATTCACAGGAGTACGGGCATCAGGTCGAGGTTGTTGCCAGCCGCTTGTGATATCAAACTGCGCGATAATGGCATTTGATGGTTGCCGCAAACGTTGATTCGCACTATCCGATACAGGATTGACTTCATGGGTGTAGAAATCACAATAATTGGGGTCGATGAGACCTGTTGAGATGTTCATATCAAAATAAGCCATTTGTGCCACTCGTAAAAGGCGCTGATTTTCAGCCATTTGTGCGACACTTATGCTTGTTGTCGTTGGCATATCTGGCAAAAGTGGGGATGTGATGTGAAGTAGCGAATCGGCATCTTCAATGTCTGGTGATGTCGCCGCGAAGCCTGTTTCTGGTGTGAGTCCGGTGGTATCGCTGTAGACAGTCGGGCGATTATAGGCATAAGTATAGAGATTAGCGCGTGGGTCATGACGCATAGGGTCACGTTGTAAAAAGCGCCCTAAACGCGAATCATACGTCCGAACGCCCATTGTATAAGTCGCAGATGAAGGGTCATAAACTTGCCCTAACCATAGTGGGGTTACGTCCGTGATAGGATATGCCGCTTCGCTGCCGTAGGGTTGCAGCACTTCGCCATAAGCCCCGATATCAATACTGAGTGTCGTATCACTATCATTATTGCGTAAAAATCCGTTGTCATCTGCTAAACGACGCACAGTGCCGAGTGCATCATGCAACAGCCATTGCGTCGAATCATTTTCATCAACCATCAGCAGTACTTCATCTGGGAAAATACTGAAATAAGTGACTTCAGTTCCATCGGTGATATTCTGAATACTGACCAAGCCCATAGCATCGCTAATTAACTCATAACGCACAGGTTCATAACTTGATAAGTCCGTGCTAGATTGCTCAATTTGGCGCAGGGTATCCATAGCGATAACACGCCCCATAGAATCGTAAGTTAAGGCTAAATCAACGGGTTGACCATCCGTATTGATGCCAGAAATAGCGATGAGTCGATTGAAGGCATCGTAATCATAATCGAGACTATGACCGTTATTATCGACGATGCTGAGAAGTGTGCCTGTCGTGTCATAAGTATAGCGAATCTCCACTTGTGTCGATGCAATTTGGAAAAACGGAATAGACAGGGGGATGACAATCAATGCGACAGGTAAATAACGTTGTCGGCGGCGAAATAGCCAGAAAAGAGGGATAAATCCTGCAAGCCCGACAATCACGGGCAACCACAATTGCTGCCTATTGCCACCATCTCGCGTTTCGACTTCAATTTGATTACGGGCATTGTAAGTAAATGTCGTGCGTTGTGGATTCGCTTGCTGTAAGCGTGTCACCTGTTCAACACGGTTTCCAACATCATCATAACGATATGTCACCGCATAAACAGACTGATTTTCGGCATCTAACCAACGTTCACTGATTAATTGTTGGCGAGCATCATAGCTATATAAAACGGATGTATTGTCGCCGCGAGTAATCCGTACAATATTGCCCACAACATCGTATTCATAAGCGAAAAAATCTAATCTATCGCCATCAGCATTAACATGCAAGATATTTCGGATACGCCCATTGGCATCATAAACATAGCGTGTCTCTAGCCCATTATCACGAATAATACTCGTGCGCCGTCCATTGGCATCATAGGCGATGTTCAAAATAGTATCGTTAATCGTTACCTGTATCGGGCGAGAGAGCGAATCATAAGTATATTCAACTCGCCCGATGCCGTCAATATCACGCACAGTCAGATTACCGATGGCATCATAGGCATAATCTGCGACCAGTGATTCGGAGCGAATTTGCACTAATTGACCAAAATCATTTTCATCATATTCATAGATAATCGTGCCATCTGCGCCTGTGGTTTGGATTAAGCGCCCACCATTATCATAGTCGCGGCTTATCCTGCCATCGGGCGATTCTATTTCTGTGATTTGCCCTTGTGAATTATAGACAAAGCGAATCTGAATCGGGACGTTGTTGCCGTTCGTGTTATCCTGAGACGTAAACCTCATGCTGATGATACGCCCTAAATTATCGCGCTCGTAGTCTACCCTATCCGGATAATCAACAAGGTCGCTGTGCCGAATCTGAATCAGGTTATTCTGACCGTCTAAGACGTATTCGATACGTTCGCGCTCGCCATCGCCATTTTCTGCTAGGCGCACGATGGATAAATTGCCGTTACTATCATAAGTCAATTCAAGAGGGTTACTACTGGCATCGGCGATAGAAATTAAGCGCTTCCCCAAATCATAGTCATAAATCACAGAATTACCGAGTGGGTCGCTCAATTGTGTTAAATTTCCGCCGGCATCATAACTATATGCCCAACCATTATTCAAAGAGTCAATATAGCGCACACGCTGGTTTAGCACATTGAAAGTTTGATTGATTTGCCCTTCATCCGGCAATTGAATCGCAATGAGGTTATCGACACTATCATAGTCAAAACGATAAATATTGGGGATTGCTTGGTCATCGACCATTAGGGTGCGTTCTAAGCCGATGACATTGCCGAATTCGTCATAACGATAGAGTGTGACATTGCCGATTGAATCTTCGTAGCGTCGCAAGCGCCCTAAATCATCATATTCGTAGTGTGTGCTACGGACACCGCCATCAATTTGTGTGATGAGACGACCCGCCGCATCATATATAAATTGGCTTGTGAAACCATCGGCTGCTGTGTAGCGAATCACTTGTCCGGCAGCGTCGTAAACATAGGTTTCACGCAATTCAGCGTCTTCAAGATTGACTGTTGAGCGGACTATCTGCGTGATATTGCCAGCCCTATCATATGAATAACGAGCGATATTGCCTTCGGGGTCAATTACGGTTTCAATTTGTCCCTCTGCATCATAGGCAAATTCCCATGCAGTATCTGATTCTGGCGCTTGATACGTCAGAAGCCAACCCACATCATCATAGGTATAGCGGTGAATGATGGTACGGTCTGCGCCGAGTCGAATATCCCGAATGTATCCTGCGTCGGTATAGGTTATCAAAGCATTGACCGCCGTACTGCGGTTATTGATATTTGTCAGGCGACCTATCGCATCATTTTCTGAAAAATAAGCTATTTCTTCGCCGTCCGTATTTGTAAAATCAGAAATCCGTCCGTTCCCTGTATAGCTATATGCCTGTTCATAGCCTAAAGGGTTTACAATTTGCTCAAGATAGCCTTGTGGATTGTAACTATAAGACGTGGTATAGCCTAAGGAATTTGTCTGTGTAATCAAGCGTCCGAAGCTATCACGCCCATATAATATTTCACGATTATCGGGGCGTGTTAAGGCAGAAATATATCCATCGGCATCGTAAGCAATATCAGTTGTCAGCAAACCGCCGCCGACTGTGATTCGGGACAATTCGTCAAGGTCGTTGTAGCTAAACTGTGTCCCCTGTCCTAACGCATCCTGTACTAAGAGCAAACGTCCTAGTGCGTCATATTCTGCTGTTTGGCTCGATTGCAGTGGGTCAGTGACCGCGACAAGATTCCCGTATGTATCATAGGCATAAGTTGTGATATTGCCTTCGGGGTCACGGCTACTTGTCAAACGATTCAGGCTGTCATAGGCAAATTGCGATTCATAGCCTAGCGCATTGGTCATTGTGAGCAGATTGCTATTGGCATCATAGGTATAATCATGTTGCGCTCCATCGGGCATAGTGACCTGTACCACGTTATCAAGTACATCATAACGATAGCCGATTGTCTGCCCGTCGGGGTTGGTGACACCTTGCAAGCGCCCTAATCTGTCATAAGTATAACGAGTCGTGATGTTGCCAATAGACGATGACAAGACATTTCCTAGTAAATCATAGCTCAGAGAGAGGCTTCGTCCGCCCATCGTATCTTCGACGATTTGTGTCAAATTACCCAGCGCATCATAGGTCAGTTGATAGTCAAATATCTCTCTATTTTCAGAGCTTGATGCTTGAGTCGCTGTGCCTGTAACAAGTCGCAGTCGCCCGATAGCATCATAGGTATAGTCGTATTGCTCCCCTGTGGGATAAAGAATACGATGGCGAGTCCGATTGCTATCAAAGAGGATACTGACATCATAACGGGTGATTAAGCCACTCGCGCTTGTAGAACTTGCCAACATACCGATTTCGTCATAGGTATAAGAAATAGTTTGCTCGGAATCGGCAAGCGGTGTGACAGAGAGTAGATTCCCGACTTCATCATAATCATAGAACGTGCTGCGCCCTAGAGCATCGGTTACTGTGCTGAGGTAATTCAAACCGTCATAGGTATACAATTCACGGGCATCTTGATAGCTATACTCTATCAAATTGCCGATAGCATCATAAGCATAGTCCGCCTGAATGGTTTCCGAATCGATATCACTGCTAATCTGTAAGCCCGTCATCAGGTTACGGTCATCATCCCAGCCGATGGCGTACTGTGTGCCACGACCATCTAGCAGCACACGCAAGCGTCCCACGACATCATGGCGCAAGCGTGAAATTCGACTCCCGTTGCCTTCGGAAATGGACTGAATATATCCAAATCCATCATAGGTATAGACTGTCTCTAGCGATTCTTCTGTGCCGAGAACTTGTGATATGCTGCTCAAACGTCCGATATCATCATAAGCATATTCTGTGATTTGCTCGATACGTCGCGGAGTCGTGCGGATGGGGCGCGTCACACGGATTAAGCGGTTGGATTCATCGTAGACAAAGGTATCCGAGACGAGACTACTGTTAATCGGGGGGTAATCAATCTGTGATAGTAAGCGCATACCGGATTCGGTATCACGATAGGTCAATTCGTAAGGAGTCGTAAATACGGGGTCACGATACGTTGTCAAGTAGCCCAAGTCATCGAATGTAAAGCGGAGGGCGGCAAGTGTCGGCAAGACATATTCGGACAAGCGCCCTGTTTCTAAATCATAATTCCAGCGAATCGACCAATCATCTTTGGGCATTTGCCATTGTCGTAAACGAAAGAGATTATCCGAAATCCAGCGATGCGTGCGAGTCTCACCTGCTACAAGGCGACTCTCTTCAATGATTGTATTATCATTTTCGGTCAAATACGTTAGTTGCGTCGTCAGCGACTCTGTGCCATCTGGGTTGAAAATGTATGCTAAAACTTGTCCGTTTTCATTATAGGTGACTTGCATCTGTTGGTGATATGGACTGCGCGTATCGGCAATGTCTGTGAGCAAATTACGGCTATAATCATAGCTTGCCGCCTGATTCGCGCCCGTATATTCCACATCCGTTAATAATTGTCTCTCATAACTATAGTGAATTTCTTCGCCCTGCACACCACGCGCTACTCTAATTTGACCATTATTTTCACTGTAAAGTTCTAAACGCCGCCCATAAGAGTCAGTCACAATGAAGCCGTCAAAGAGATTATAGGTCGCTGCTAACTGACGCGGCATCGGCGAGATTGTCAATGATAGCCCCTCGGCATCGGTGATACGTTGCAAACGCCCTGCACGGTCAAAGTCATAAGAAAGACCTTCTGTGCTGGTGGCACGCCACGCGCCTGTCAAGCCGAAGGCACGCTCAATTGTCCACGATAATAAGTGCTGCGAACGAAAACGGCTTTGTGCTTCATCTATAGCCGTAAATAGATAAGTGCCACCATCTGGCAAAATCAGTCGCACTTGCCCTAGTGGAGCATATTGTATATCTAAGTCGATTTGATAGGCATGTCGCCAATTAGTGCCGACAGTGCCAAATAGATAATCTGCCTCACGCATGTAAGCGGGTGTTTGCGCTTGTGGGGCGAGGCTGTTGTAATAGCGCGTCCAATTGAGGTCTAGTGTGTGGCTGGGAACAGAAAAATCTTCAACGGCGTAATAAAAATTGCCATTGACCAAATTAACGGGCATCAAGGCACGAGTGAAATTGATATCGGGGTGATAATCAAAAATGTGCGTCCCTAGATTATTGTAAAATTGTGGACGATACCCTGCTTGTGATGGCAGTGCTTGGGCATCATCGGCTATCGTTGTGGGGGTCTCGATTTGTGTGCCATCTGGCAGCGATAATAGATAAGTCCCATCTAGGCGTTGATAGCGAATAGCGAGATTTTCGATAATAAGCTGTTCGACGTTCTCGGATGCAACAGTGGTAACACGTCCATCAAGGGGTTTCACTTGTAAGTTACCATCGGAAAAAATAACATCTCCCATGCCTAATGGGTCAATGATAAGCGGCAGTGAGTCATCTTCGCGTTGAATAGAAATATCAATGAGGCGTGTATCGACTTCGGGCGAGTTTAGCTCAGGGCGTAGTGCATTACCGCGCTGGAACAGATTAATATTCAGGGTATCGGCAATAAAGCGTAAGTCCGTATTTTGCACATATTCCACCCGAATATAGCGCCCTGCCCCATCACGAATAGCCGCGAGTGTCTGCCAACCACTCATATCGGTATCAAGTCTTTCACCATCCACCGTGATGATATTGATAGGTTCGGCATTGGGTCCTTCACCATTAAGACCACCGCGTCGCCGAAAATTAAAATTGTCACCGTCTAAGATGATACGCTGATTATCAACCGTTCGCAGTATGACAAGACCATCGACAGCGCGTAATTCCGCAATGCGATAAAAATCAGTCTCAATCAATTGACCGTTTGCCAGTCCAATTGTTATCATACCCCCTAAAAATTCGAGTTGTGTGACGTTTTGGTCAGTGAAGAATAACGACTCTGAATTCTTTAATTGGAAAGCGAAACCGCCGCGTGTCAAAGCGAAGGCATTGATTCCGTTAAATAGTCGATTGGCATTATTTAACACAACCGTGATTGTCGTGTTTTCAACAATGTAGCGATTGCGTTGATTTTGAGGGTCAGGTTGGGAGAGGGTCGCCGTCCCAAAAATGTTTATATTGATGGGTGCAGCTAAAAAAGATTGTCCACTGAATAAATCTGGCAAGGGTGTCAAACCTTGTTGCGGTAAGGGTCGTCGTCCCTCATCAGACGTTGCAAGGCGCGTACCGATGTGTTGGAGTGTTAGGCTATAATCATTAGCGAGGAAATTGGGCAGTGCTTGGGCATTTTCTCCGCGTACCCGAAGTTGATACAAGCCATCTTCGGGCAAGCCCTGACGGAAAACGAGTGTTTGTTGATAGTCATCGGCTGTGTTTAATGTTGGATTGATGATATTGCCAGCAGGGGCTAAAAGTTCGACTCGTGGTGTGAAGCGCCCACCGATACGACGCACCGTCACTTGTAGCATATCGCGGACTTGTCCTGAAAATTGCCACTCTTGGGCTGTCGTCATATCGACAAAGAAATCCCCAACAGCCGCGCCATAAACGATAGACCGTGTTGGCTCATCTTGGGCATGAGTCGGTTGTATCAAAAAAGATAATAGTAGTAAAAAAGTAACAAATAATATAATTCTCTGGGCGGGCGCACACACGGGTACACCCCTACATATTTTGATGGTTGAGGGGCTAATATGAGGCATCGAAAATCAATCTTCTACGTAATTGAATATCACTTTATTGGTCGATGATAATTGTATTTCATCGCCGGATTGCAATTGTAAGGTATCGACGACTCGCTCGCCGTTGACATAAACAGCACGGTCAGAGACAACTGTTATCATCACCCGATTGTCATCATCAATATCAAATAGCAAATGTTCTTGTGCAATTTCGATATCGCCTTGTAACATGATTTGGCATGTTGGGCCACTTCCTAAAAGTGTTGATGGACGCGCAATATCGTAAGGTGTATCGTCCTCATTTGCCACTAGCGTCGCCACAGAGGGGACACGTATCACCTCTTGCAATTTTTCGATTGACCAAACTTGCGTGCCATCGTCATCTTCGCTATCATCAACATCTGTATATCCAAGCGCACTGGCATCGGGTTGTGTGGCACGCGCTTTCGCCTTCGATACAGGCACAACTTCTTCATCGCTGACTTCGTAAAAATTGTCATTTGGAATCGCTGGCGGAGTGACGACAGGGGTAACGTTGTCACCTGTGGGCGGCTTCGTGATAGTTGCGAGTTGTTCATTGGTATTCCGTATAAGGGCATAAATCAGCACGATAATAATCAGTACAACAGCAAGCCCGCCTACAAGGATAATCAGATTATTGGTCGTTATTAGAGTTGTTGCGGTATCATCCCTTTCTGGTGTTGCTGGCACTGGAGATGGCATAATCGTCGGGCTTGGTGAGGCGCTATTCTCGGTTGCCCCTCTATCGGAGTCGGCAATAGCTATTTGTGATGTTGGCGTTTGAGATGTCGCGGCTTGTGGCGGCGTGTTTGTCGCTGTGGGTGGAATTGGGGTATGAGTTTCAGTCGGTATTGCTGTATTTGTGGCTGTCGATGTAGCGATATGGGTCGCCGTTGCTGTGCCAGTCGGCGTATCGGTATGGGTTGCTGTGGGTGTGTTTGTATTTGTTGCTGTATAGGTCGCCGTTGCTGTTGGTGTATCGGTATAGGTTGCTGTCGGTGTTGGCGTTGGCGAAAGATAGACACTGCCATCGGACAAGAAGCCATCAATTTCTCGTAATTCAAGAGCGAGTATTTCTTCATCATTGTTGCTTAAGCGAAGCAGCACGTTACTTTCACTGTCAATACGCACTCTTGCTGCACTGCTGAGGCGATAAATTGGGCGTGACCAATAATTTTCAATGTTTTCTAGTTGTTCTCGTAAGTCTTGCCAACGACTATTGATAAACAATCCATTGCTTTCATTGGCGATAGCTGCCAGCGCCTCTGTGTCGCCATTCCCGATAGTCAGTACATCAATTGGGATACCGAAATCTTCAAAGGCTTCATATGTACAACCGACTTGTGGGGTCATGCCTCCTGAAACGAGCAAGATACGCCATCCAGTGCGTGATGACGCGCCGTTGTTATTTGTATTGGCTAAGGTCATGAGGGCATCATAGACACAACTTGTCGCGCTCTGGTTAAAGAATTGTGGGTCATAGTTGTCGAGGTAGGTTTCTATTGTGGCTGCATTGCGCGAGATAGCTTGTTCGGTGACAATTTCATCGTACATCACTATGCCAAATGGTTTTGTATTGAAGAAACGCACAAAATTGACCAAAGCACGTTGCACCGCAGGCGCTATATTCACCATGTCTTGACTCGTATCGAGCAGCAGCCAATACACAGTTTGGTTGTTCATCGTTTCTATGCTGAGTTGTTCTGTGCCATTTGCGGTCTCTATCTGTGCTGATGTCAAGTCGGTATCAGGGGGGATAGATATTTGCACAACCACCGAATCGTCGGCATACTGCGCCGCCCATTCGACACGGATATCACTATCAGATTGTGCGTTTGCGAAGAGTATCCAATTGAGTAAGAAAAGAACAGGAATCCAGCGAAAAATCCGACGATAATATTTCTTGTTGAATGCTATAATGGTGTCCAAAAGATGTATCATATTATAGTTACCGCATTGCGTAAGATGAGGTCAATTAGCCAAATTTATGTTTATTGCTTTACAAAAATACTATAAGCCAGCATCGCTATGATAACAATTAAGAGTATCATAATCCCGAACCAAAATTGCCCTCGCCCTTGTGGTAAACGACCTGTTTGCAGGGGTTCATGCCTGAGCCTGTCAAATGGTAAGGGTATCTTAGCGGATACAACTTTGCGGACTGGCATTGCATCAGGGATATCGACCATGATTTGTGGGCGCGTTTGCTCTAAGTGATTGGCTAAACTTTCTTCGTTTTGTAACACCCTTCCAACACGCACGATAATGGCGCTAATATTATCAATTCCGCCGGCTTGGTTTGATGCTTGGATGATATCACGAACGGTTTCTGTAGGCGAATTTCGTAATAACTGTTGTAAGTGTTGATTCTCCAAATAGCGCGTCACACCATCGCTCACGAGCAAAAATGTATTGCCCTCATGAATCGGCATCTCGGTGATATCTACTTTAACCGTCTTACGATGCCCTATCGCCCGTGTCAGTTTCGGTTTTGTACCGCCCTTTGGACGTTGTTTCTGGACGATGTGGTCGTTAGTCACTTGTTCAAGCATCTTATCATGATAGTGGTAGGCGCGGCTATCACCCACATGGGCTATAAAAATGTTGGCGTTGTGTATCACGGCGGCAATTAAGGTTGTTGAACTCTTGTGATAAAGGCGATG
This sequence comes from Anaerolineae bacterium, assembly GCA_030950085.1. Classification (GTDB taxonomy): domain Bacteria; phylum Chloroflexota; class Anaerolineae; order Aggregatilineales; family Phototrophicaceae; genus JAUZRW01. The sequence continues at coordinate 1,184 of JAUZRW010000266.1, read as the reverse complement.
TACTTCTGCATTAACTTGTTTGACAGCTTGCAGCAAAGCCAGTCTACAATCCCATGAATTAGGTTGAGAATAATAATTATCAATCAAGCGTGATACAGCCGCTTGGCTTGCCTCTGCCCCACTTTTGCTCATTGCAACACCCTCTGCCAATGCCAGCAAGACCCCCCGTCGGCGCAGTAAGTCATAATTTGAGGGATATTTATAGGCAATCGAATCTTCGTTTGTTGTTCGACGCATCCCACGATGTTTTCCCATCGCAATATACAGCAGATGATTTGACATAGTGTACCATAACCTTTATCTGCCGCGATTATAATCAAGGTTCGCTCATTGTGCATCTCATTTGTTTTTATTTTGCTGCTTGACAATCTTCGGAAGTAGGCGTATTCTATCTAAGAATTAATTGGTATACCAATTATTGGTGTACAAATCATTGGGATGCAAATGAATATAGACCATAAACAAACGCTTGAAATTCGTATTTTGTGCGGAATCATCATGAAAACGAGTCGTGAAGCGATTGAAAAACGGATGGCAGAAACAGGTGTTGCTTTGAGTATGCTGCAATTCCATATCTTGCATCTTGTTAGACAGGATACTATCACCAGCGCCGAACTCAGCCGTAAAATGGGGCTTGACCCTTCGACGTTAGTTCCAGCGATAGATGCCTTAGTGAAAAGGGATTTTATCCGTAAAGAGCGCGATACAAAAGACCGTCGCCGTTATCTGTTATACCTCACGGAAACTGCCCATGAATTTATACATGACATACATGCGGTTGCTGATGATGACCCCCTGTTCTGTGCCTTACAAGAACTTGGCGCAACGGAAACCGAACATTTACGCCAGCATCTCCGTAAAGTTGTTGAGACACTACCTCAAGGAGCAGCTACTTTGAGCGAAATTGAGGTACGAATCAAGTCAGTCAGCGACAATAAATTAAATTTAGATTAGCATTATTATATTTTTAGATTAGACTAAATTTATATCATTTAGCGTATTTATTCACCGTTCAAAAAAGGCGTAACACAGAGACATAGAGTTTGTATCTATTCAGCTATCCATGAGATTGTGGAGAGCGAAAGTGAATAAAAGAAGTATACTAAAGTCATGCTGACAAAACGAGAAGAACTGGAACAACTGAATAAAGAAAGGCTTATTGACGACTATTTGCTACTGGAAAA
>JAUZRW010000265.1 GCA_030950085.1 Anaerolineae bacterium | reverse complement strand
CTCATATCCATCATCAAGCCCAGTGTGCCAATATTCCAAAAGCCAAGCCCCAAACCCAATAGCAACAAACCCGGTATGATGCTTGCTTCAATTTGCAGCACAGCGCCCACTGTAAACAATACAAAGGTCACAATGAGGATAACAATGCCTGTTTGTGATAAGCGTTGATGTGTAAAGCGTTCGCCTTTCCGTAGCAACCACAAAGCGAATAGTGAGGCAAAAATTGACATACTACCCCAATAAGCCGCAAAACGATTTGTGACTGAAGCCGCCATGCCAAAAACATCGCCAGCAAAAGGTTCAAGTACAGGGTCTTGCGAGAAAGCGAAAAACATCGACAATGTGAGATAAAACAAGAAGAAGCGCATTGGTAAACTACGCCACACAAGCGCCAAATCGCCACGCAATGAAGTCGGGCTTTCACCTGCATCGCGCCGAAGATTATCACTATGACGTTTTTCTTCACCCAATAACGAGAAAAACCATAAACTGAAAAATATGCCACCGGCAATCAGAAAGAGACGCAACAAATCCGATGGCAGAAAAGTGAGTCCTGTATCTACAGTCTCTTGTTTGGGCAAAAGAATACTGAACAATATGCCGCCAATTGTGAAACCCAGTAGTAAAAATGTCCAGACGATGCCAACTGCCCGTCCACGTTGTTTTTCTGTAGCGCGGTCATAAATGAGGGCAAGGAAAGTTGACCCCGATATCGCATTACCAAAGCTAAACAACACCATAGATGCCACGATAATTGACCATATCATGACCGATGCGTCTGCCGGGTTACGGGCAAACTCCGATGTGGCATAGCCCAAACCGAAGGTACTCAGTACCATCAGTAAACGCCCCAACCAAACCCAGAATAAGCGGCGAAATCCCAGAATGTCACGCTTATCGGAAACACGCCCTGCCCAAATACCCAACGGCGCGAGAAAGTAACGCAGACTCACCAACAAACTCACGGGAGTCGCTGCAATGCCTAAATCGCTAATCATAATGCGATTCCACATGCCAAGCGTTAACACATCGACCATCCCCGAACCGAGATGGAATAAAGCTATTTTGAGATTAGAGAGGACTGAGAGTCCTTTTTCTTTTTCTGACATCTTTACCCAATTTTTAGTAGTTTTTAGTAGTTTTTAGTAGAATTTAGTAGATTTTACCTGCAAACCATATTGTTTTGCTAGGGTAAAATCAACGATTTTTTATTTTCTAGGGCAAATGTTTATCATTGATGTTAGAATTTAGGAAATATTTATTCTATATAAGGAGCAAGATGCCATGCCAGAGCAGGGACGTTATAAGAAAATCGTCGTACCAATTGATGGGTCGGGATGGAGCGAACGCGCCATTCCTCATGCTGTAGATATTGCCCGCAACAACAATTCCGAACTTATTCTGCTGCATGTGTTCAAACCACCTGCCAATGAGTATATTGGTGAAATCGCCCTCGCCAATCAAGAAGAGCAATTGCAGCAACTCCGCGAAGAGGCAAAGCAACATTTAATGGCTTTACGCAACCAAATTCGCAGCGAAAAAGTGACAGCGCGTGTTCAATTCATTGAAGGCACTGGGGTTGCCAGTATCATCTGTGATTACATCAATGGTGAAGATGTTGACCTTGTCGTCATGAGTTCGCATGGACGCACGGGTATTCGGCGTTGGTTATTTGGCAGTGTGGCACAGAAGGTCATGCAGGATGTAAGTGTACCGGTTATGCTTATCCGCCCCGATAAAGGCGAATAGGTCATTTTAACTCATCAAAAGGCGCAATTGCCTGTTTGACCAACGAATAAATTTCATCAATGGCGGCTTGCACCTGCTTGCGTTCATCGTCGGATAAGGGCAAGTCGTTGTATTCATCTTCATCAAGCAAGAGAATATTGCGATTGGGTTTAACGAAAATATCTAAGGCTAAATCATCAGCTTTGACACTATTTGCACTGATGACTGCCGGACGAGTCAGGTTGCAATAGTAGCCTTTCAAAGCGCCACTATCGACATCTTGCACACGAAAAACGTTATACCATTTATCACTGTAAAACCATTCTGTGAAAATATCGCCTGTTTTGAGTGCTACATAGCCCAAGTCACGCGAAGAGAATGTGAAGAGCGCACGGACGCAAACATAATTTTCGCCGCGCACAACAATCTCGCCCTGATAAGACAGTACAGTTTCGCCGCGATGATTGCATTTAATCACCGTAAAATCGTTCATGCCCGTCCGACAGTATGCACACATAGCACCCAACCATCGCCAACGCTTATTTGCGCGGTTTCAGCTTGCATCACATTGCTGATACCGCGTGCGGGACCAAAATGCAGTGTTTCATCTCTTAGGGGATATTGAAGATTGTGGGTTGTAATACCGAAAACATCGCCACTCACTGGAATTAGCGAAATCGTATCACCGACTGCGCCATGGATAGTATGCTGTCCTGCACGAAACAGGCGGATTATCTGCTTTTTAGCCACCAGCGCAATATCTATGTTGTCAAGCTGTGGTAAGGCAAGCAAATAGACATTTGCCAGTGTTTGGTCAAAGCGCCCTCCTGTTGCTCCCAATACACGTATCCATGTTGCTCCTTTTTCAGCAGCAACTATCAGCGCGAGTTCGAGGTCGGTTTCGTCTTTTTCTGGGGGATAGCGACATAATTTTGCGCCATCTTGTTCAAGTTGATGCAGTTCATCAGAGGAAAGCGAGTCCATATCACCAATGACAATATGCGGACTAAACCCTAATTTTGAGGCAAGCCGCGCACCACCATCAGCCGCAATGATGAGCGCACCCTCTACGTCAGACAGGGCGCGACCTACCATCACCCCATTTTTTGCTTTTCCATTAGCGAATATGAGTGCCTTCATAGCACAAATTAGCGACTCCGCCGCCGCCAACGCTCACGAATTTCCAATTTGCTAATATCAGGAACTGTTAGAAAATCACTGGTTAAGCGTGGAAAGGCAACATGCTCTAGCATCGGGAAGTGGCGGACATCGGGTAGTGGGATAGGGACAAACACATCTTCTTTGCTCAGTGTCAGATAATTCCAGATATCTTCGTTTGGCACAGTAAAAATGGGGTCATCCACACCATGCACTGCCACAACAGGCGCTGTCAATTGACGAATTTCATCTAAGAATGCGCCGGCTTCATAACCCATCGCAGACTTAGCCAAGACCTGACTGTCTGATTTCTCAACATCAATTTTCAGTTTACCATACTCAACTTCACTTTGCTTAAAACATCTTTCTAGCAAGCCTGTCATCGTTGCATCATTGAAAGATTCCATCAAGTGATTGCGCTTCGGCTTATCTCTTTCTTCGGCAGCTCGCCGCAAAGCCTCACGGTCAATGTTAATAGGACGACGCACAGTTGGAGAATCATTCAAGACACCACTGCCGCTACTACTGGCAATTGTCATATCACCGCCAACATTTGTCCCACGACTCGCTATCGTTTTATCAATTGTCGCAATCGTATTGTCCGAGTATTGACCGCCGGTGGCATCCTCGATACTCGGTGACAGAGAATAGCGCGTATTGCCTGTTAACTTCACGCTTGTTCCGGCAGGGATGCGGTTCTCTAAGTCACCGGGATTGTAAAGCGGCAAACTCGACAACATCAGTCGCGCAACTTTGTCGGGGTGTTTGCCAGCGAAGCGTATCGCCACCAATGCCCCCAATCCATGGCCGACCATCGCTGTTTTAGCGATACCCAATTGGTCAAGAAATTGTTCCAACATCTTGACTTGGGCATCAACCGTATAATTGTTAGGGTCTTTGGTACTGTCCCCAAAGCCAATCAAATCTAAGGTGTAGACACTGAATTTGAGATGCAACTTCTGCATCAATGGAATCCAATAGCGCCACGAGCCAACCCAGCCATGAATCAAGATGACTGGACGACCCCGTCCTAGTTTTTCGTAATGAATCAAGTCTCCACCGATAGTAATGGCGCTCATACGTTCCTACCCAATAACTGGAGGCACTCCCTAAGAAACGCCCAATCGTTCTAATATTTCTGCTACTCGTCGTGTCAATTCATCTGGCGCAAATGGTTTTAATAGATAGTCATCTGCCCCAGCATCTTTCCCTTGCCCAATTTCTTCATCTTGCCCTTTTGCCGATAAAATGATGACAGGGATATGCTTGGTGGTATCATCAGCTTTGATAGCTTTACACACCTCATAACCCGTCATTTTGGGCATTCGTACATCTGTCATGATGAGGTCTGGCAATTTCTCTTTAGCGAGATTAACAGCTTCCTCGCCATTCGCTGCTGGTGTTATTTCATGTCCTGCAAATTTCAACGTAAAGGCGATGAGTTCACGTATATCACGTTCATCTTCCGCAACTAGAATATGCGCCATGGATTAATCCCCTGCTATTGATTCAGTTTCGTCTACTGCTGGCATCTCAATTGTTGAAGTGCGATAATTGGCTTGTTCGATAGGCAAGCGGATAAAAAATGTCGTGCCGACATCAACTGTCGATTCAAACCAGATATCCCCATTGTGCAAGCGAACCAATTCTTTTGCAAGCGAAAGTCCCAAGCCCGTTCCAGCAATATCAAGTGTAACAGCCGTTTGGTCATGGCGTTCAAAGCGTCGCCACACTGCACTATGGAATTCTTCGGGGATACCCACACCGCTATCGACAATCGTTATCTGTACAGCTTCAGCATCCGCCAAACGCTCCACAGTAACACTCACCTCACCCCCTGCCAGCGTATAATTGAAAGCATTATCAATCACATTCTTGAGAATATCGTGCAGCTTATCTTTATCAGCCCGGATGAATGGGATATCATCCGCCAGATGAAGTGAATGTTTTAGGTTTTTCTCGGTATTGGTGGGATTATTGGCAATTTCGTCTAGTAATTTTGTCACAAAGTCGCGCAAGTTCACCATCACCATTTGTAGTGTACTTTCACCACTATCAAGTTTCGAGATGTTCAACACATCTTCAACCAGCACTTCTAGGCGCTGTGTATTGTCTTTGATGCGCTGCACCATATCCACTTGCATCTCGCTCAAAGCACCACTGGCATTCATCAGCAGCAAATCCGCGAAGCCCTTAATGGGTGTTAATGGGGTACGAAATTCGTGTGATACATTGGCAATAAAAGCCGATTTTGCTTGGTCAGCCTCAACATCTTTGGTGATATCACGGAATACAGATAATGTTCCTAAGAAGAGGTCGCCAATATAGACAGGTGAGAGTTGTGTCTGAATGATTTTATCACCTAACTTGATTTGTTCCGTGACACTTTCTTCAACAAATTGTGGATGTTCCGCACTTTTAGCCCAATCATTGATGAGTTGTGTCCAGCGATTTGCCGATACACCATAAATCCCCGTCAATTTATTCACATTCTGACCGATTGCTTGGTCGCGAGCTAATTCCAGAATACGTTCTGCCGAGCTATTGAACAAGACAATTTCGCCAGAGAAGTTGGCAAGCATGACACCATCTTCAATACTTTCGAGGATAGCACTATTCTTCTGTGCTTCTTCTTGTTCGTTACGGAGCAATTTACCCATGCGATCTGCTTGGTCGCGGATGAGTTGATACAAGTCAGCACTATTGATGGCTGCTGCCACCTGATTAGCTGCTGGTACAAGTAATTTGAGGTGACTTTCTGTGAATGCGCCGGGGTCTTTAGCCAGCAACACCATCACACCCATCGGGTCTTCATTATTTTCCAGCATCACCGCCAAGGCACTGCGTAAGCCTGTTTTACGTCCAGCCTCATCCCAGTAATCCATATCATTGAGGTCTTCAATCACAACAACGTGCTCACTCGTATTATCATTGTTAATCAACCAAGTTGCCAAACCTTCTGCCGGATGAGTACGAATATCTTCGTTCTCAAGGCTAATGAGATGATTAGGGTTAATCCATGCTCGTGAGTAGAGATTATCCGTTGCTGGGTCATTGAGCATAATAACACCATCATCAGCACCGACAGCCTTACTCACCATCCCAAGTGAACGTTCTAGCAATTGTTCCATATCCAGTGTTCGCGCCAATTCCGACGTAATCTGATACAGTGTGTCCAGACGGTCACGTTCTTCTTCTAGTTCATCAGTCCGCTCTTGCACCAGACCTTCTAACACTTCTGCTGATTCTTGAATACGCTCAAAAAGACGGGCATTCTGAATAGCCGCGCCCAATTGTGACCCCACTGTGGTCAGAATACGGTCATCATTGAGGGTAAAGGCACGCTTGCGCTCGAAGTTACGGATAGCCAGCACACCCAGCACTTCATCGCCAGATTTAAGTGGCACACCCATATAGGCTTTCACATCCCCTTCGCCGTTGCTAATTTTCATACTTTTTCGTAGTTCATCAATGCTGAAATAATCCGCACCCAGACTCAACGAATGTTTTCTTTTAATGATATAGGAGACCTCATCATTTCCTAGTTGACGTGTTGGAATTAGAAACTCTTCGCCATCACCACGTACCGCTAGTGGGAAAGTAATCTTTTCATCGACAGGATTATACAGAGCGAGATACAACTCCTCAGCACTTGTCACCTGTGGCACTTGGTCACGAATGATGGGCATCATATCTTCCAATTTCAATGTGGAAGAAATTGCCTGCGAAAGTTGATTAATCGTCAGCAATTCTTCAAAGCGAGCTGTTGTTTCGCTGGTAAGACGAGCATTTTCAATGGCAACCGCTACCTGTGAGCCCAAGGCACGCGCCAAACGAACTTTTTGCTGAGAAACCCCATCTTCCTCATTGGAAACCTGCTCCAATTGGATAAGCCCAATCGCTTGGTCACGCACGACCAACGGCACAATCATCCGCGCAGTGTTACCAGATGTCCGCATTTCTTCTATTTCGGAGGGGTAAGGGGCAACGCGGCTTTTATCTTCAATATCAACAATGACCACCACTTCACGGTCACGCAATGCTTTTTGCCGTGCCGGATAATCCGATACGCTGTAACGTGTTCCCAAGGACAATAAGAGTTGGTCATCGCGCCTACGATTACCACTGAATTGTACTTCCAGTTCATTATCGACTTCATCCCAGATGAGGATGGTACAGTTTTCCATTTCTAAGGCACTGAACATCAACTCAGCAACCGTGTTGAACACATCGTTCAAATCACGGGTGAGGGATGTCGATTGTGCGGCTTCTAAAAGTGTTCCCAGTTCATTCGTGCGTTCAAATGTTTGTTCAAAGAGGTCGGCATTGGCTAGGGCAATCGCTACTTGTGATGCAAAGGCAAATGCCACATGATGCTCTTGCCGTGTGATATACGAATCGGGGTCATCTTTTGTCAGCATAAACATGCCAACGACATGCCCTTGATTAACAAGCGGCACACCCATCCAACTTTGGATAGATTCATCGCTCGGTAAACCAATTTGTGGAATTTCATCATTTGTCGCCGTAAGATTTATGACGCGCTTTGTCTCGACAAGCTGTTGCACAACATCATAATCAGGGAAGCGAAAATGGAAGTCATCGGCTAACTTTTCGTCAAAACCACTGCCCCCTTCCAGAACCATAAATGAGCCGTTGCGCCGCCACATCGTCATCGTATCGAAGGGGATAATCCAACCCATTTCATCCATCCCCAGTTCGATAACTTCTTCACGTTCTAAAGAAGCTGTAATACGTGTCGAAACCTCTGTCAATGCGGCAAGTTGATTAGCGCGGTTTTCAATCGCTTCTTCTAGCCGTGTGCGTTCGGTCACATCTTCGACCAACAACACCGCCCCACGCACCTGCTCACCAGACCGCAGTGGGTAGAGGTAGAAATTACGCACAATCGCGTCTTTTGCTGTGCTAGATGGTTTATTAAAATGTTCGGTCTGTTCCCCTTTTTCCAAGACAGTCTGCAAATCGCCCACCAAGAAATCGGCTAAATCGGGTTGATAGACAAACAAATCTTGTCCGCGTGCAGAATCATCCCAATCGTATTTATTTTTCATGAAGTCATTAATGCTGATGATGCGTCCACTACTATCCAGCACAACAATCCCTTGCTGAATAGACTCGACAACCGAACGATTCAATACTTGCAAGTTCATTGTTTGGTTGAATAAACGCGCATTCTGAACGGTACTGGCGACAATCTGCGCTGTTCTCAGCAAGATTTGTAAGACATCGAAGCCTGTCAATAAATGTGGGTCATTGCTACCAAGATGCAAAGCACCGAGACACTCACCACCTGATGAAAGTGGGAGAATAATCGTGGATTGTTCACCCTGCGCGTACCATGAGCGCAAATCATCATAATTTTTGACGGCATCATCATCAACTGTATAGGTATAGACTTCACGCTCATCAAAAGTACGCCCTAATGCTGTCTGTTCAAGCGTACTATGTTGGCTTTCTACAAGTTCGGAGTCGCCGTCATCGTTAAAGGTTGTCCGCAAATAATCAAACGCCTCATCTTGTTCGTTGAGCAGCACCAATGTCAAACGGTCAAATGGAACAAGGTCATGAACCCCTGTTGCCAGCGAAACAGCCATCTCATTCAAATCCAATGTACCAGAAATAGCTTCTAGCGTGTCGTTCAGCGTCGCTTCATGTTCCGCACTGCGTTGGCTTTCACGGAAGATACGGGTATTTTCAACCAAATTAGAGGCTTGATGCGCGAAAATTTCCAAAACTTCAATCGTGCCACGGTTGGGGCGAAGATTATTATAAGGACGGTCTAGTGAAACGACTCCTAAAAGTTGGTTATTTTGCCCATTGATAGTCACGAGCAACATATCACCATCATGCCATGACTCTTTACTACGGACATCAACACTACGATTATCTTCGTAAGATGCACTGAGCGCATTGATATCTGGCGTGTACCAATCTTTAACCCTTTCCACAGGGAAAAAGTAAGTTTCGCTGGTACGGAATTCATCTTGTAAAATCTTATCCAGTTGCTCTCTTGTTAAAATACGTTCTTGTGATTCGATAAAAGCCATTAGAGGCATACCCGCTTGTGCGACACGCCGCAATACGCCTTCATCTTCATCGAAAAGGGTCATCAGTACACTATCAAAACCCACTGATTGTTGCACACTATAAGCAATCGCCTCTAGCACCATCACAGGGTCGGTATCGCTTTGTACCATCTGCCCTAGTTCAAAGATGCGATTCAACTGGTCAACCCGTCGCCGCAATACTTCACTCCGTTCCATCTGCTGGTTATAGAGCAAGGCATTCTGATAGGCTAATGATGCTTTTGCGGAAAGGGTCATCAAGAAAACCGATGCTTGCTCATCAAAGGCGTTGGGGTCTTTGTCATACACATGGATGACACCCACAACATTCTCAAGGTAAAGGATAGGTGCGGCGAGTGCCGAACGCGCAGTGCTTGGAAAAGCTGTTAAGGCGTTAGATTCATCATAATCATGAACAACAACCGCTTCATTAGCTTTCAAAATCGCTTCATACTCAATTGGTGCAAAATCACGCAAGTTCTCAATGACACCAATGCGTTTATCTATTTGGGGCTTATTATCACCATTTTCATCAGCCACAGGGCGTAGCAAAACAATCGACCCAGCATCAGCATAAGTCGCCTTTGCTGCCTCTTCGCGGATGACTTCTAACACTTTATCTAACTCAACTGTGACAGTTAACTGGTTACTGATACGGGCAATAGCATTTAGTTCTTCAACACGGCGACGCAGATTCTCGCCCGTCGCTTCATAAAGCATTAATCGTTCTACAGATGCGGTAATTTGTGCGGCTACGGTGCTAAATGTTGCGACATCATCTTCGGTATATATGCCCTCACGACGATTGGCAACCCCTAATTCACCGAGTAAGTGGTCGCCCACCATCAATGGCACAATGACACTATTCTTGATACCAAATTTTTCGGCTACCTCTTTATAGCCTGTCAAAATACGGGTATCTGTTTCGAGATTATTGGTGAGGAAATAGCGTCCTGAGCATGCTGGAATATGCTCGTAGCCCTCTTCCATCAAATTTTGGCGGACAGGTTGGTCTATGTTGATACCATAAACCCAACGTGGGTAGGTAATAAGCGTATTGGTGTTGTAATCAACAACATTGATATAAACCATGTCACTATTGATGAGAGTCGCAATTTCTTGCAAAACCGGTATAAACGATTGTTCGGTTGTCATGGTGGTACTGGCTAATTCTGCAACACGCCGTAGACTTTCGGCTTGGTCTGCCCGAACTTGTACCTCACGATAGAGACGTGCATTTTCGATAATTGCCCCAGCTTGTGTCGCAAAAATCTGGAGTAAACGGGCATCTTTGCCATCGAAATCAACACCGCTAATCTTATTCGACACCTGAAGCACACCAATACGCCGTCCACCAGCCGTAACAGCCGCGATTAGGGTTTTCTCTATGCCGACCTTCTCAGCAATATTGTCTAGTCCAGCCTCGAAAACCAAGGTATCAGTCATCACAGCATTACTAAACCAGAAGTTTTCTTCAGTCCACAATTGTTCCATAATTGAGCCAGACGGGACATCAATCGCATAATCGGCAATGACATCATCGCTGACACCATAAAACGGCAATTGACTGACCAATGCGCCGCGATTCTCATCATACAATAACACACCACACATTTGGCTTTCCATCAGGCGAGCGATGCGTTCCGTAATTTCGTAATAGAACTCACCTTCATGACTGAGTGCGCCGATAGCATAAGTCATTTCTTGCAAGCCGACGAGTTCCGTATCAATGCGCCGTTCCCGTTCATAGAGCCGTACATTTTCTACCACGATAGCCGCTTGGGATGACAGCACGCGCAGATTTTGTATATCGTTGGGCATGAAGCCGCTTTTTGTATTGCTAATTGCCATAATACCAATACGTTCGCCCGCAATTTGCAACGGGAATAGCGCCGTATTATCAACGCCTGCCGCTTCAACAATCCCCCCTAATTGCAATGTTTCGAGCAGGGGTTCATCCCGAATATCGTTGGAGACCCAATACGGTTGATTACGCCATATATCAAATTGTGGCGAGTCGGGAGGCATTGGAATGATGACTTTATCTGCCACATGGTCTGGCAAACCATAGAAGGGCAATTGTGGCATCAGCGCCTGTCGTACTTCATCATAAAGCAGCACACCGCACATATCCGCATCCAGCAGCTTTGCCATACGCTCATTCAACAAGGCATAAATTGCCCCACCACCGCGTTCCCCTTTAGGTTGTTCGGCGATTTGCTGCAAACTCGCAATATCACGGATGCGGTCTTCTTGTTTAGCATACATCTCAGCATTGCGGATTGTCATACCGACGGCGTTGCTAACTGCTTGTAATAGCGAAACGGCATCAGAGTGATAAATGCCCGTATCATCGCTAAACATTGTCAGTGTACCGATGAAAACATCCCCTAGCCAAATCGGAACACCGATAGCACTTTTATAGGGGTTATTTTTCATCAGATTCTGAATGCTCACAGCGTCACGACGACCACTAATAAGCACTGGTTTACGATGCTGCCACATCCATCCAGCAATCCCCTGACCTTCTTCATAACCGCCACCATGCGAAGCAACTGTCAGCAGATAGCGTGTATCGCCAATCCAACCGCGTTGTTGCAAAAATTTCCGCACGTCATCGTAAATGCAAATTTCACCTGCATCAGACGGGATAGCCCGATTGAGAATTTCTAGCAATACCTGTAGAGCGAGTTCAATACCCATACCCGCGTTGACGGTTTCCCCAATATCATTGATGATGGACATCGCCTTAGAGACATCCATAATATCTTCTTGCTTGTCGTCTGCACTCGCCTTTTTCTGTGCTAGTTCGCGCATCACAACCACCATCCGCGCCCCACTAGGGTTTGGAACATAATGTGAGGTGGCTTCGACCCAGTGACCATTAATTTGGAAAGAAGTCGCCGATTCCTGCGTGAGTAACTCCACAAAATTGTCGGCAGGTTGCACGAGTTCTAAAACATCTTCCAAATCAGGCTCGGCATCAGACATTCCCATCCAGTCCAAGGCTAATTCGTTGCTATGAATCAGCGACCCAGTGGCGGTAACAAAAACAGCCGAAGAAACATTCTCAGAGGCTTGGGGTACACGACCCAAAATAGCATCTGCATTGGCAGATTTGCTCGTCTCTTCACGACTGCGTAGCCACAAGACCAATCCAACTAATAAAAGCAAGCCAATGATAATAGCGATTAACGCAAAGTTGCCCATGAATTTTTAACCCGAAACTCAATTGAAGGTTAAGACATTGGGGGCGAGTAGTATCTCGCCCAGATAAACTATCACCACGCTGTCAGGATATCATCAGCCGCGTCATCTTCACCCACCGTACCATCGCGTTTGCGGCGACGGTCACTCGCGGCTAATTCTGTGATTTCACGAATATCACTAAACTGATGGGTGCGCGTACTCACTGACCCTATTGAGAGTGACATCAAATCTTTCTGATTATCACCATCTAGCATATAACCCCGTTCGCGGTCAATGAAGGAATAATGCTGCAAAATCTCTTTGGCAAAACGCTCAACCATTTTTTCGCCCAGTGTGTCTTCATCATTATTGTGGGTAATGATAACAAAATTATCGCGTCCGGGATGCCCGATAAAATCATCTTGTGTCCCAATTTCATCCACAATGTCAGAAATCATGAGCGATGTTGCGCGAATCACTTCATCCCCAGCCTGCCAACCATAAACTTCGCTAAACGATATAAAATTCTGAATCTTAACATCCACATATGCCCACTCATCTGTACCGCGCATGAGTTCACGCAGATGATCTTCAATCAAACTACCTTTTGGACGATTACTCACCGAGTCAATCTGTTTGTGCTTGATGGATGCTTCAATCGCATTGTTGATACGCAATTTCAGTTCTTCAATATCAAAGGGTTTGGTAACATAATCATCTGCCCCTAATTCTAAGCCGCGAATCTTGTCACTGCGTTCGTCTTTTTGAGTAAGGAAGATAATCGGAATGTGGCTCGTGCGAGTTGTAGTGCGAAGTTCTTTACACACTTCATAACCATCCATATCCGGCAGGTTGATATCCAACACAATCAGATTTGGCAATTGTTTGCGCGTTGCTGTCAAAGCATCTCCGCCTTTGGCTGCCACTTCAACCGCATACCCTTGCCCACTGAAGTAAATGCGTAACATATTAGAAATATCGAAGTCGTCTTCTACGACCAGTATTGAACCTTTGCTCATGAAAAAACCCTCGCTAGATTTTGGGGTGGTTGGTCTATTTTAGTTAGCGAACAAATCTACTGCTACTATACATCATATGCCTATAAAGTGCATCCTGACGGTTGAGAAATATTTCAATTCGCTAACTTAAGTCCCATTTTAGCGCAAGTCATTTAATTTGTCGTTGACACATCAGAACATCCTAACAATTCTGACTTGACAGGGTGATGCCTTGTTGTATGATAAACTGTGTATAAAGGTCATAAAAGTTCATAAGCTAATATTAGAATACTATAAATCCGGAATGGCTGAACGAGTCTGTCTGGAAAACATAAATACGTTTTGTGACATATTAGGATTTCAAATTTCATACGTCGCTCTGATACAACTATCCATCATTTCTTCCAAAATATTACGCACAATATACCTTTTTCCTGTACAATGAGGTTTCTGGCATTGTTATTGTGTCACAATGCCCAACTCCAACCTATCGACAAGTCAAATCGAGGCGCATATGCCTATCCACAATAAATACCGTCTTAGTTATCGGAGAAGTCAAAATATGATGCAAATTGGCGCAGAAGCAACCCATGAAGCCATTTGCAATTGGATTAAAAAGCATTATCCCCCTCATGCAGAGGTGATAAGCGACCTGATGATTGCCAACTCAGCGACAGCTAATATAACGGCACTCAGTTATGTGGGCGAGAATTATGGTGTAGGCGATGGGTTTCTCTATCGTGGTTATGACCATCATGATTGCGATATGATTTCGCCCGTGACCACTTACTTTGATTTACGTCCAGCACAACGTAGCGGTGGCATGTGCTTCCATTTTGAGAGCGACGATGCTAATTTTGATGTGCTGGTACTGTCGGCGTGGGTTTATGATGCTGATATGAACAATAATTTGATGTGTATCGCCAGTGTGCCGCAAGAACACATGCAGCATTGGCTCGTCTTCGAGAAAGAAGTGCAGCGCATTTATCAGAGTGCCATCCCCTATCGTGGCAAGGTCTATATCGTCGGTGGTGTCGAAACCACATTTGATGCGACGATTCATTGGGATGAGATTTACCTGCCAGAGCAATTGAAAACTGATATTTTGCAAGATATTGATGCCTTCTTTGAAAAAGGTGTTGATATTTACACGCGCCTGAATATCAAGCCGTTTCGTAAATTACTATTTGCTGGGGTGCCGGGAACGGGTAAAACGATGCTCTGCTCGGCGATTGCGGGTTGGGGACAAGAAAAAGATTACTTCGTGGTCTATGTTTCGGGCAGTAATCAATATGGCGCGAAATTCTGGAAAATCCATGAGGCGCTAGAAATGGCTGCCAGCAGCGATGCCCCGACTATCATCATTGTCGAAGAACTCGATTCGTATCTTGATGATGATGATAAGGCGCAGTTGCTCAATGTGTTGGATGGTAGTGAATCGCCGACTAATAAGCACGGGACGATTATGATTGCGACCACTAATCACCCCGAAAAAATTGATGACCGTGTGATGAAACGTCCCGGACGACTAGACCGTATTTTCATCATTCCAGAGATGGAACATGAAGAAACAGCGCGGCTGATGTTGATGCAATATTTGGGCGATGCGTGGCAAGAAGACCACCGCCAAATCGTGCCGAAATTGCTCGGACGACCCGGCGCATTTATCCGCGAAGTGGCGCTCTATGCTCTGACAATGGCAGCCTATCGTGGCGAAACCGAATTATCGTTAGAGATGTTACGCGATTCATTAGATACACTCGTGAATCAGATTGAAGCGAAAGACGGTTTCTTGACATCACACAAGAAGCAACCGATGGGACTCGCTGCCGAACGCAAAGCAAAGCGCAACGGTTTCCGTATTCATGACGAGTGAATCAGCTTCTTTCTACATTCGGATAAACCCGAATACTGTATTTTTTACATTGTCTAAAGATGGCAATCACGACTATCTTGTAACAATGTCGGCGCAGCCGATGTCCAATCAAAACTAGCCTCTGGGTTTATTCAGAGGCAGACTCTCATCGACAAGATATTCCGGACAAGATTCCACTGTATTTATCTGATGATGTTCTTTTTGCTTCTCAATGTAACGCACCACAAATGGCTGATTTCGTTTTCCAAAGGTGAGGACGCTATAGCCACGTCGCCAGCCAAAGGTAGTATCAAGATATGTACGCAGCATCCTCTACGAAAAAACTCCGCGCAACCATGTCGCAATGGTGCGGCTTAAATCACTGTTGAGGGCAAGTAGGCTCGTTCCGCGTCCGGCGGCGACTTCGACAAATTGTGAGCCTTCCGCAAATTGAGACGCAATCGCTACAGCTATCGGATAACCCTCTGTGTCATTTTGGGCAGCAGAAACAAAAACAGGACGTGGGCTAAAATTCGGCAAAACATTGAGCAAGGTATCGCGCCCTTGCGGAGTCAACATCACGACAGCATCACATATCGCAAAGGTCGCACAAGCCAGTAATGCCATATCTGCGCTCCCTTCCGCACCGATAACAGCAATTCGTGACGGGTCAACAGTTGCAGCCTCGCTGAATGAAGTCAGTAGTGCATCCAAATCTGTCACTCGTACTGTTTGTGGTAATTCTAGCACGAGAACAGTAAATCCTGCCCCGAATAATTCGACTGGCAATAAGCCCCATGACAATCTATCGCGCCCGATAATCAGTACCCCTGCTACACGACTTTCGGGCGAAATCTGTTCGTACAAATCGCCAATGATGACTTCGCCACTATCCAACAAGAGTTGCACGCTTTCCGCGCCACTCGGCTCACGAGTACCTGATAATAAGGGCGGCAATGCAGCTTCATTCGGTAATGCGGCGGCGGCAATGCTATTCTGCCCGACTCCACCAAAGGGCGTGGTATCGCCATAGAGTTCTTGTGAATTGCGGATGATGATTTCACTTGTTGGCGCGAGTGTCGGTGCGCTAAAATTACGTGTGGTGGCTGTTGCTTGTGATGGCGGCAATGTACTACAACCTGTCACAGCAAAAATAAGCATGACAATAGCATGAGTCAATTTTGGCACGATAGATTCCTTCTGCCAGATAGAATTGTCTGCCATGTTAAGATGAACATTGCAGTATTGTCAATAGACGCAAAAAATCGTAGACATGAAACGGTTGAACCACCAAGAAAAAGCCTAACACAGAGACGCAGAGAATCAGAGGCGCAGAGGAATATTGCCATGACTGACAGCAACGAACGACTGCACGCGATAGTCCACGGCATCGTGCAAGGAGTCAGTTTTCGCTATTACACCACAGAAAAGGCGCGTGACTTCAAACTCACAGGATGGGTTATGAATCGCCGTGATAGAACCGTTGAAGTTGTGGCAGAAGGCAGTCGTGAAAATTTAGAGGCATTGCAGCGATGGTTACACGACGGGTCGCCATCGGCACAGGTTGAACGAGTCGATGTCACATGGGAAAGTGCGACAGATGAATTTACAGTGTTTCAGACGAAATATTATTTAGACTAAGGTTGGGCATAGATTATCATGCGTTCGCAGCCGTCTTCAAAAGGTTCTTCATCCGTGCCACCATAGACAGCTGTTATCTGAAAACCTGTTCGTTCTAGCAAGAGTTTAATTTCGGCATAGAAATAGTAACGCAAAATATGAGGCGCAATCAAACGGCGGACAATTCCTTCTGAGTCGATTTCATCATAAATCCAATCAACTTGTAGCAATTGTGTCGTTCTATCCATATAACTCACCGACGATACCATCACAAGATGCCCTGTTTCTGGCTCGATAAATTTGCGGTCTAATAAAATCGCATCGGTATCTTGTGTAGCAAAAACTTCACCAGCATTGGGTAAATCTAAAACCAGCAAGCCCTCTTTGTCTATCAGGCTATGCAAGCGTTCCAATAGTTGAATTTGCTTCTCTTGAGTATGAAAGTGCATCAGGCAATTATAGGTCAGCAAAACGAGTTTATATGTTTCTTTGGATTGGAATTTGAGAATATCACCTTCGCTGTAGGTCACAAATTCTTTGAGATGCGGCAATCCGTTCAGCTTATTTTCGAGACGCTTCAGCATTTGGCGACTGTCATCTATGCCATGTACACGATAACCCTCTTGTGCGAGATGCAATAGCACGCGCCCTGTTCCGCAGCCGACATCAAAAATCGGTGCGCCATAATCTTCTGCCAAGCGACTATAAAGCAGTAAATCATCGGTTTTTGCGCCGACTTCGGCATCATAATAACGAGCAACAGTTTCGTAAAAAGCAGTCACGATTGGACAGTCTCCGAGTCTATGATTAACACTATTCCCATGAAATATCTAAACACAGCTTAATCCCCATTATTTTTCGCTTGTTGGCGTTGGAAAAACTGCTCTACAGCTTCAATATGAGCATCAGAAACCCATAATGGCGGAAAAATTTCGCGTTCGGTTTGCAGTGCCTCTTCATACGGTTGATTGAATCCTGCTTGTAACAGTGCTTTGATTCCGCGCACGACATTCGGTGGTTGTGAGGCGCTTTCATTGGCAAATTCGAGTGCAGTCGTTAATGCTTGCCCTGTTGCTACAACTTGATTCGCCAAACCTAATGCGAGTAAGTCATCAGCACGCAAAATAGCGCCTCTCAGCAAGGTTTCCATCGCTTTGGCATAACCTATCGTGCGTAATAAGCGTTGACCTGCCCCCCAGCCGGGCGTGACAGCCATTTTGATTTGCACCAAACCCATCTTGACCGCTTCATCGACAATCCGTATATCACAGGCGAGGGCAATTTCACTGCCGCCGCCGAGTGCAAAGCCATTTATCGCCGCAATGACTGGCACAGGCAAGCGTTCAAGTGCCAGTAAAGCATCGCCCATAATGGTGATGAATTCACGCGCTGCTGCTTCTGTTGTGCGCTGACTCAGTTCCACAAGGTCGCCACCGCTACAAAAGGCTTTTTCGCCCGCGCCTGTGAGAATGACAGCCCGTATCGTCGAATCATCAGTAAGGCGATAGATAGACTGCTGAAACAATTGCATCGCTTCAATCGTGAGAGCATTATGGGCGCGAGGTCGATTAAAGGTGATGACCACTACGCCATTTTCATGATGTGTTAGTTGGATTGTGTCGCTCATAGCAACAGTGTAGCGCATTCAAATAGAAGTGCAAACACCGTTTCTGAGTATGGAGGTATTAGGGATTATTCTGATTACGAACAGCCTCTGTATTGGCACGCTGCATCTGGCGATGTTCTTCTGTCCAGAAGGTTTTGATATAGAAAATCACAGCTTCAATTTCTTCATCGCTCAACAATTCCCCAAAAGCTGGCATCGGATAAAAATCTTCCGGATTGCCCATGCCGCCCTCACGCACTATCTGATAGAGCAAATCATCATCGTGATGCCATGTATGCCCTGCGTCGGTATGGGGTGGCGCACCAATACGCCCTGTTTCGTCGCGTTGTCGTGGATTATCGGGGAATTGACCTTCTCCATTGAGTCCATGACAAGCAGAACAAGTCTGGGCAAAAATCTGCTGCCCGGTCTCATAGGCTTGTGGGTTCGTGGCAATGAAACGCTCTAGGTCTGTTTCCTTTTGGGTGGAATAGACGAAAAACAGGATGCCTGCCGCTGAGACGGCTAATACGATAGCTATGCCAAGGTATCTAATATTTTTGCTTGTCATTTACCCTGTACCTCATCGGCAACAACATCTTCAACCATTGAACAATCTGCATCGCTAAATTCAAACTCAATGGTTGTATGCTCAAGCCGCAAGTCTTTGATAATCTCACGAGCATCGCGCTTGATACGTCTCACTGTGGCAAAATTCATACCATCGGAGAGGACAAAATGGCTTGTAAAAACATTGTGTTCGCCATCTAATGACCAAATGTGCGTATGATGAGTTGATTTCACGCCTTCGATTTTCTGTAATTGCTCATCAATCGCTTTCATATCAACACCTTGTGGAGAGGCTTGCAAAAATAGCATGACTGTTTTTCGCAAGTTCTGTACAGCATTGCCCATAACATACAGCGTAATCAGGATAGACAAAATCGGGTCTAAAATCGGCAAATCAATAAAGAGCGAAACGATACCCACAACCAACACAGCCACCCAACCCAAAACATCTTCTAAGAGGTGCCATGTGACAACTTCAGCATTCATGGATGATGTACCGCGCAGACGTAAAACGGCAGCACCATTGACAAGCACGCCGACAATCGCCACCAAGACCATGCCTTGTGCATCAAACGATTGTGGATTCATGAGACGGGGAATCGCCTCAGAGAGTACAAAAATCGACCCACCCACTAAAACGGCTGAATTAATCAATGCCCCTAGTAGTGAATAACGGCGATACCCATAGGTATATTTCTGATTGCTGTCTTTTTCAGAGTAGTTACCGAGAAACCATGCCATCCCAAGAGAAATACTATCGCCTAAATCATGCACTGCGTCGGAAAGAATAGCGATGCTGTTCGTTGCCAAGCCACCAATGATTTCGAAGATGGTAAAACTTAAATTGAGGAAAAATGCAAGTCGGATGTTGCTTGTACTGTGAGAATGGTCGTGATTACCTGACATCAAACACCTCGATTTTTCAGGATTCTACACCTGATAGGTAGGGTTGAAGAGACTGCCAACAGAATCGCCGACAGTCTACATAAAATCACATAAAGTAGGGCTTCTTAGTCAAATTCAATACCCGCCGCCACAAGTTCTTCTTCGATAATGGCAGCGAAGACCTCATAAGGCTGTGCGCCACTGACAAAGCGCCCATTGATATAGAATGTCGGTGTTCCCGTTGCCCCAAGTTGCTGTGCGGCTGCGGTGTCTGCCCGTACTTCTGCTAGATAGGTTTCATTGTCAATACAGCCCGTAAAAGCATCAACATCCAGACCTAATTCGCCAGCAAATGCGATATAGGCACTTTGATTCAGGTTTTGCTGATTAGCAAATAATAAATCATGATATGCCCAGAATTCACCTTGTTCATTGGCACACTCCGCAGCAATCGCAGCACTCACAGATTCTGCGCCTAGAATGGCAAAATCTCTATATACGAAGTAAACATAGTCGCCATATTCCTCTAGTAGCGGACCCATGGTTGTCGTAGCAAAGCGTCCACAATAGGGACAACGAAAATCGCTGAACTCAATAATGACGACAGGGGCATCCGCCGAACCAATTGCGGGGTCGCCATCGTCATCAACATCGCGGCGTGGGCCCGCGCCCGGTGCGGCACGTTCCGGTTGTCGTTGCCCTTGAACATTGTCTAGTAAGGTGGTCACGACTGTTTCAGCAATTCTGGTATCTTGCCCATCAAATTGCGCGGCAATCACTTCTTCAATCACTTCTTCGATGATGTCGCGCTGACTCTTGATAAAGGCATCATAGCCAAATGCCCCAATCAGAATCCCAATTATCAAGAATAGACTAGCAATCATCGCTGTTTGTGATGCGTGTTTGTCTATCTGTGAATTTTTCTCTGGTTCTATTTCAACATATTCTGTGGTGCTATCTTCCATACAAAATCTCCTTTAAGCTGTGAAGTTGTAGCCATAAAGCGGCAGCAACTCAAACCAGATACCCGCAATGCCAATCACAATCAGCAAGATTCCAGAAACCTGATTGAGCAATTGATGCTTGTCTTTCATCCAAGTGATGAAATGACGCTGCGTTGATTGTGCGACGATTGGTAATACGAGCAAGGGCCAACCAAAACCTAGACCAAATGCCAGAAAAAAGAGTAAGCCATTAGCCAATGATACCGCACTTCCAACACCCAAGACAAATGTACTCAGAATAAGAGGTCCGGTACAGGGTAGAGTCATGGGTGCAAGGAAAGCCCCGTAAGCATACGCTGTAGCGTAAGGATTATTCAACATCGGAGATTGCGATGTTCCCATGCGTGCAAAAGGATTACGTCCTATAAATGTCATCACGCCAAGAATAATGATGAGCAAATAGGTTGCTGGTAGTAGCAGGGTCAGTATAGAGGCAAAGGAACGTTGCAGCAGAAAAAGTACCAAGCCAATCAACAACATCGTACTGAGGATACCCCCCAGTACGAATACACCCAGCCATGCCGTTGCATCTTGCACCTTTGGTTTATCGGCGCGTGTCGCATTGCCAGCAAGGAAGGCTACTAATCCCGGATAGAGAGGCAACAGGCAAACATTCGTCAAGATTGCTGTGTTGCCTAGTACAAAAGCGGCAAGAATATCATTCATCGCTGTTTCACTGACTGCTCACACTACGGATTTCTTGTATCAGTTGCGCTGGTGGTGGCGTACCTAGGAAAAATTCCGATTGTGAGCCATCTGGACGTAAGACAAAATGTCCCATACTCCCGATTGTAACGACTGTGCGTCCAAATTGATTCACAAAGGCAGTCAAGAATTCCGGCGCGGCAACTGTGAATGTCCAATCAAAGCCTTGTGTGTTGGCATAATTGACCACATCAGCATCGGTCACATTGGTATCCACAACGAGCGAAATGAATTTATAATTATCTGTTCCAAGTTCAGGGATGGCAGAACGCAAACTGCGCTGCACTTGAAGGCAAGTCCCTCAGAACAGGGATGTGATTTTAACAACCACATCTTGGTTATCAAAATCAGCTAAGGTAAATGTTTCACCTGTGCGAGCATCACGCAGTTCTATTGTCTGCCAAGTGGGACGACCATCTTCGGTTAAAACGACTTCACGTTCTGTATTCAGTTGTAAGATAATAAGACCAACAATCACGATAGCAACGACAGCTGCGCCACCTCGAAGCAACCAATTTGATTGTTTTTGTCCTTTTTGCTTTTGAGATTTACGGCGTTTAGCACGACTCATGCTTCTTTACTCCTCATCTACTGGTGATTCAGACCAATACGGATTATTTTCAGCGAATTGCGTTGTGAGTTGCTCTTGCCATGTTTGCTGGTCATCTGTCCACCACAGGCGCAGATAATCAATGATGGCAAAAATTTCGTCGTCACTCAACAAGTCGCCAAAGGGTGTCATTGTATAAAGATTGATGGGCGATTCTACGCCATATTTAATCGTCTCAAAAAGCAGTTGGTCGGGATGTTGCCATGTATGCCCTGCCGAATTGTGCAGTGGGACAGTATGATAACCCAATGTTTCAGTCCGCTCGGCAGTCTCAAGGGGTTGCCCGTCACCGCCATAACCATGACAATGAGCGCAAAGTGTGTTGTAATTGCGCTGTGCTGCTGCCAATTGGCTATTATCTGGGCTGATAGTTGGCACTGCTTCAACTGCAATGGGTATGCTTGCCTGTGGCATTGTCACGCTATTGCCGCAAGCAGCAAGAAAAAATATGAGCGAGAAAAAATAATATCGCATTGTAGAACCTAACATCAGTACAATAATCACTATGCGTAATGAGTATAGGGCAGTAAAAGACTTTCAAAAAGGCAGATAATAACACCGTAGGGTAAGCGTATTTTGACCTACAGGCTGGCTTACTCTACAATGTATATTGTGAGGCAGAAATTGCTGAAACAGAGTCTGTCTGTTACAATTTCGCCGCCAAAATTGAAATCGAACAGTCATTAAAACTTGTGAGATTATAGGGGAGAAATTTATGAAACATTCGCGTTTATTTTTTGTATTGTCACTTGTGGTTATACTACTGTTGACCACGATTGTCAGTGTCGCTCAGGTTGGTATTGTCGGTGCTGTAGAAATTGAATTAACGCTGCGAGTTGGTCCCGGCACACAATGGCGCACCCTAACAACCATGCCGATTGGTACCAATGTCGCGCTTGATGGACGTGATACATCCGGTTTATGGGTACGGGGTATCACCCAAAATAGTACTGTCGGCTGGATGGCGGCGCGTTATCTGACAGTAACCACTGATGCCGTCTTTGCCCTGCCTGTAATTGACCGTGAAGCAGCCATTTCTGTCAGTGTGCCTCCGCCCGGTAATGTTGCTGTTGTCGCGGCTGCTCCTGCCGAAGTATCGCAACCTGAAGCTGCGGCGTCTAACGCACCCATTGAAGGTGGAACAATTGCTACGGCCACTGCAACTGTTAATATTCGCAGTGGTCCTAGCACGCAATATCGCATTTTGGGTCTATTACGGGCTGGGGCGCAATTTAATATTGATGGGCGCGATAGCTCTGTCGGTTGGGTACGGGGTATTAGCCCGAATGGGACAGTGGGCTGGGTCTCTGCGGCATACATTAACCTCAATTATACTCAAGTTGCAGGACTACCCTTTGTCAATATCAGTTCACCATTTGGGCTTGGCACACCTGCCGGAAGTAGCGCGACAACAGCGACAACCGACTCTGCTGCACCAGCAGCCCCTGTTGTGAGTACCACACCAATTACGGGTTTCGGTTATGGTGGGCATGTCCGTGGGTTGGATGAGGTGAGTGTCAATTATATGCGGATAGCTGGTATGTCGTGGGCGAAGTACCAAGTTCGCTATACACAGGGTGATAATCCGGGTGCGATTGCTGGGCTGATTAATGATGCCCATGCCAAGGGTTTTCGTGTCTTGCTGGGTGTGGTTGGGTTGCCGCAACAGGTGAATAATGGTGGCTATTTCGAGAGTTATGCCAGCTTTGTTGGCGCTCTAGCCGCACAAGGCGCAGATGCGATTGAAGTGTGGAATGAGATGAATCTTGACCGTGAGTGGCCGCGTGACCAAATTGACCCCGGACGGTATACCCAACTATTGGCGCAAGCCTTTAACGCTATCAAGGCTAATAATCCCAATACGCTGGTGATTACAGGCGCACTCGCTCCTACAGGGGCTGAAGCTGCTTTCCCCGGTCAGGTATGGAATGATAATCGCTATCTGTCAGGGATGGTTGCGGCTGGTGCGTTAAATTATGCAGATTGTGTGGGTATCCATTACAATGAAGGCATTGTGCCACCCACTCAAAATGCTGGCGACCCACGTGGCGATAGTTATTATACGCGCTTCTATAATGGCATGGTCAATACGTATTGGAGCATCATCGGTGGTCGTCGTCCCTTGTGCTTTACCGAACTGGGCTATCTCACACCAGAAGGTTTCCCACCGTTACCGGGTCATTTTGGATGGGCGCAAAATGTGACTGTTGCCCAGCAAGCCGCATGGCTCGACCAAGTAATGGGTATGGCGCGACGCAGTGGTCGTGTGCGGATTGTCATCATCTGGAATATCAATTTCCAACAATATGGTGCAGACCCCATGGGCGGTTATGCCATTATTCGTCCCGGAGGCGGTTGTCCTGCTTGTTTTGCACTCGGAAATTAGCGCAAAGAATTAGAAGAGTATGGGGCGTGGTATTCGCGTCCCATCTATGGCATCTCATCATTTTTCCTTATCATTACGTCGGAAGATGTTCTGCCAGATAAGCACGCCGCCAATTAAGACCAGCGAAATTGCCACCCAATTGATTTGTAGATAGGCGACGAGAAACATCCGCACACCGATTCCACCAAAAAGCAGCACAATACCGAGTAGCCATGTTGTCACCGCGACATGCCATCCACGCGACGATTGATATAATCCCGACCCTAGTAAGACCAATCCTGCTGCGACCATCGCCAACGAGTCGGCTAATCCACCGAGCAAAAATAACGCAATCACAATCACTAACAAGCCAGCAGTAATCGCTTCGGCACGCGCTTCTTGAAGATTTGGCATCTTTCATCCCTTCTCATATTTGTCATGTATTCATTCTAACCACAATAAAGCAGAAAATCCCCTGTTGTGGGGAATTTTATATCACAGATTATTGGGCGTAATGCCTTACGCCCCTACAAGATTACGTTAAAACCGGACTCCACACTTTGCGATTTTCGATAGCCCGTTCGCGCACCTGATGAATCGCTTCCGGCGTGACGGCATGTTCAAAGGCACGGAAACCTGCCAACTTAAAACCGTGTCGCGTGCATATCGCGCTGATTTCACGGACTTTATCAGGTTCAATATCGCGCCCCAGTGTGAAATTTTCGTAGCGCCCTTCCATTGCCAGTGCCATTGTCTCGACCATACAGGCAAACGCCATCTGTGGCGGAAAACCAAAGTCAAAGTTAAAATTGGCATTGATACCCGGCACTTGCACCATACCGCCTTCAATGACTAGCACATCATCGCGCTCGGCGGCTACGGCTGCGGAAACATCGCGTGGACGGGCAACATCAAGAATGACCGCACCGGGTTTCAGGTGCTTGGGTTTCACAATGGCATTAATGGCACTCGATACGGTGACAAGCAAATCCGCTTCATAGATGGCATCCATATCAGTAGAAGCAATGACTTCTGCGCCCTTGCCTTCGCACAATTCACGGACTTCGTGGGTGGCATCGTCACGCCGTCCCACTAGAATCAACTTGCCAACAGTATCTGCCAAAATACGTGCGCTTGCTTTGCCAATTGAGCCTGTTGCACCCACAATGGCAACAGTCGCTTGATGAATGTCGATGTGCATCACAGTTGCCGCTTCAATTAACGAGTCAACAGCCATACCGACGGTGTAACTATTCCCTGTCGTCACCGGAATATTAACGCGCTCGGCAATCGTTAATCCGGCATCGCCGACAACAGCAATATGAGCGCCCAATCCCATAATTTTCGCGCCCTTGCTCTCGGCGAGATTAATAGTATCGACAATTTTGCTATAGACTTTTTCAAGCGGTAAGTCATGGAGTGCTTGCGGCGTATAAGGTGCAGCAACAAACCAGCCGCGTACACTTTCACCGGTATCTTGCGAAGTGATTCCCGTAATTTCGCTAATATATTGTGGTGGAAAAAATTGACACGCCCAGTTAATCACCGATATCGGTAGCACAGTGCCAAGCGGTGGAAATTTCTTGTTGACATGCTCCCGAATCAGAATCGGGTGAAAAATAAATCCAAACGTGTTTTCTGACATTTATGATTGCTCCCTTAGCGACTTATATCTCATTGTATTGTAACGCAGGAAGCCATAAAAAAGATGTGAATTCGCTCGACTAGCACCATAGAGCTATTCAATTGTTATGCCTGTTAAGCAAATGGAGAAATTTAGGACTTATGCAGTTACTTGTGATTTTCGGGCGCACATGCGGATACGCCCTTACGATTTCTGCGTAACATGAGTTAATTACCACGCTTCATCCCATGATGTATCATCTTCGCCTACTTTTTCACCCAGACGCGGGAACATACGCGAATGTAAATCGCGCCCAAAAAGCAAATGGTCACTTTCCTCAAATGTGATACTACGATTGATAACGCGGCGCTGTGGTGATGCAATCAGTACGACATCAGATTCAATCATGCGTCCCGGCATAATCACCATGCCAGCACCAATACGACAATTATGCCCCACGGCTCCGCCTAAGACACCTTGCCCAACAGATTCCAGTTGACCATGACGATTTGCCGCTTTAATGGGGATGTTGCCAATCATATTAAAATCTGTGAATGTACTGCCAGCACCAACGAAGGTATTTCGTCCGACGACACACATTTGCAGACAGGTGTTTTGTGCAATAATCGAATTTTCCATCACGGCAGTTAAATAGAGGGAAGCTCGAAAAGGTAAAAAGCAATTATCGGCAACCGTGCTTTGGTATAACATGCAGCCGGCATCAATGGATACATCATTCCCAAGTGTGCAATTGTCAATAATCGCACCAGCACCAATAGTCACTCTATCGCCAATTTTAGTCGGTCCCTTGATAATTGCCGTCGGGTCTATATCACAAGCAACGCCAATTTCAACCATGCTAGAAGAACTCAAAATTTGCTTTTGTTCCAAAACTGCTTGCCACAAAAGTTTGAGACTTGTGAAGAAACTACTCTCAATTTCTTTATCTATACGTCCGCCACGCGCAAATGTACCGAAGATAATGCTGGCAAAGTACACATGAACCCAGCTTTCAATACTGACCACGGCTCGCATCGGTGCATAGTGCGTTAAATCACCTTGTTCCATCGTCATATAATCCGGTACAGCGAAAAATCCCATTTCATGAGCATCACTCGGCACAACAATCGCCTTGACATCACGGGTAAATCCTTTTGGGAAATACCATAAATCTAGCAGATAAATAGCCTCACCTGTTTCAGAATCGACTGAACTTTCAAGGTCGTGTGCTAAAGGTAATGTATAATTGCGAAACGCATCATCGGAACGTGAAAAAGCTGCCCGACTTGCCTGTCCGCTTTTTTTAGCTTCTTTCAGTGCCTCGTCCATGAAGTATTCAAGGAATTCTTCATCAAACCAGAGGTTGTCACGATAGGCAACTGATTCGCCACCGACTTCAACCAAATCACGCACATCCTTAAACACACCGCGCAACTCCGGTGATTTCCCCAAGGCGCGGTCAAAGTATTCATTGAGTAGAATCTCTTGATGTAGTTTGAGAGGTCGCCGCCCAATCGTCAACTCACTAGCTGGTTGATTAAATGGCGGCACATGATTTTCATCTTCTATGATATAGCGGTACATAAAAACATCCTTTTGCTATCACAGCAAATAAGGCAACATTGTCTTTAAGTATAGCGTGGATTTAGCGAATGAGGCTTGCTTACCCATAATGTAAAAAGTCATTCACAGTTGTCAAAAAACGTTGTGGCTCATCCATCATTGGAAAATGCCCAGAATTCTCAAACCGTTCCTCATAGGAAGTTGGAGCAGATTTGAGTAGCAGTTTACCTTGATTGGGATGCACGATAATATCATTGCGCCCATAAATCCCTAAAATCGGCATCGTCAAGTCAGATAAATCATTACGGAGGTCGGTTTCTCGTAGTGTGCCAATACTTTGGAAAAAAGAATCAGCAGACACTTTGGTCACATCGGCTGATACCATACGATGCAAACCGGGTCCATCTTTAGCCGCCAGGTGGGTGAGACCCCAAATGAAACTGCGTAAAATAATCGGCATTGCAAAGATGAGTTTAGCAATCGTTTGATAACCACTGAGTTTGAGGAAAAAATTGAGTGAAGAGCCATCAACTGGTGCGCCAACCACAATCACCTTAACGACTTTTTCTGGGTAACGTGCCGCAACACCTAAAGAGACTGACCCACCCATCGAATGTCCGACAAGGGGTGCTTTAACGATACCGAGTCGATCCATGAATTGGTAAACAACTTCAACATAATTACTCACAGAAAAATCAGTGCTTCGGTCAAGTGAATCACCAAAGCCAAAAAAATCCAGAGCATAAGTTCTGAAATATTTACCCAATTCTTCAATCGTATCACGCCACAGTGCCCACGAGCCTAACCAGCCGTGTAACAAAATCACCGGACGACCTCTTCCATAAGTCTCATAGTGGACAATACCTTGTTCAGTTACGAGTGTCGGCACGCTATTGTGTCCTTTTCGAGATTAATGTAGGTCGTTAGTGATAAATTTATCGCTTTTAGCCTTCCATCTCTTCAAGGATAGTATACAGCAATTCTAACAAAACATTGCGAACGCTGTCTTTTTCCTTGGCGATACAGGGAAGTAATTTTACTTCAGGTTCAATCCGTAATGCAATACGCAAGTCATCCGGATTCCAAGCATCGGGATGGTCTTGCTTATTCGCTGCCACGACATACGGTGTTGGCGCATAGGCTCGGAAGGTTTCGAGGATGCTTTTTGCCTCACGGAAAGTTTCCGGTTTGGCGCTATCAACCATCACGATGAAGCCCAACATACCTTCTGCGAGGATTTCCCACATGAAGTCGAAACGCCGTTGACCGGGTGTCCCGAACAGATACAAGACCAAATCATCATCCACCGTAATACGACCAAAATCCATCGCCACAGTCGTATTATCTTTTTCTAAGGCTTCAGCTGTATCTTTTGCAATCCCTTGCTCTGTTGAAACCACTTCAATTTCACTGATGGACTTTATAAATTCAGTCTTGCCAGAACTGAACGGTCCGGTGACAACCATTTTTACTGTTTGCATAATGCCCCGCTCTTCTAGTCAGATAACTGGATAGACAATTCCCGTTAGATGGGATTCTTGTTGGAAATAAGTGCCAACAAGCGTTTTACGTCTCCATCAATACAACGGCGACGGTTGGACAAGTGCCAACAAGTGCCTTACATTGATTTCAATTTATCAATGAGTTTATTGAGTACCTTTTTATCCGGTCTCGTCCCACGCGCACGCCGTCTGCCGCGAGCGGTTGTCGGGGCTTTCTTCGCGTCCGGTTGTTGGCTTCTAGCGACAATTTCCACTAAACCCGCCTGATGCAAGCCATACACAACCTTCTTAATTTCTATTTCCGACATATTCAGGACTTTCATGATTTGTCGGATAGCATTCTTCGGGTTGACATAAGAGACAACCTTCCATTCATCCACACCGAGATGCACACCCTTAAATTTTTCTTTGGGATTTTCTGGGAAGCGCAACGATACATCAAGGTCTTCAATCACGGCATTGATTTTAAGCACATCTTGTTGGCGGCGCGAGGCTTCAATGATGACATTTTCCAACTCAATCGGTATCAGAATATTATCACTCGTTGGTGTCATATTATCATCAAAACGGAAGGGTCCTTCTACCCATGTGGTGAGGTTGTAAACCACATCAAGAATATGATTCTTGATACAATTCACAATATCAGCCTGCGTGACATATTTTGCGCCGATAAGTCGCATAGCTAATGCCTTATCAGATATCCCCTTAGCTTTCTCGCGCAGCACTTTCGCTTGTGAATCGGTGAGTTTGCCAGCTTTATTGAGAACGGCAACCAAACCATTATCGCGGTCTGAAAGTGTCGCATAGACTAATTTGCCTTTGTTAAATGCGACTTTTGCCCGTTCCGCGCCGGCTGCCATTTTTTCATTTTTCATGGCATCTTTTTCGCCGGTTGGTACAGCCTCAAAAATTGTCAGCATTCCTGTACGGCGACTCAAATTCACCAAGTTTAATAACTGAGTGGTACTGAAATCACGGATGTTACCCTGAAGTGGCATGTAAGCCCCCTGAATCCAAACGGTTTACGCATGTTCGATGGGGTGGTTTATTTTTCTTAACCATAACCCTGATTATAACCTGACGTTCAAAGTGCGTCAACACAAGCAAGTACAGTATTGGTTATTGCTAAAACTTGTGTTGTCACTACTTCCATATTGTAAATCAAATTGCTTTTTCCCACAATTGATTTTAGCATTGCTATGCTACAATCTGCAAATTAAGCGGACTTTTTGAGGGTATTCATGCAAAAAACACATGTCCACAGTGGGATAATCGTCCTATTCGCTCTCGCTGCTTGCTTTATCATCTTAGCAGCACAAGCACAAGATAACATACCCAATCCTTCTACAGAAGCAACAGAAGAGACTATAATAGAAGAGGCAACATCACAAGCGTACCCTGTTGTTGAGGGTGCAATTGGTCCCACGATTTACGCAGATAATATCAACCCCTTGACAGGACTCCTTGTCGATAATATCGCACAATTGAACCGTCGCCCAATTATCGTAAAAATCTCGAATTCTCCGGCGATTGTGCGTCCACAAGCTGGGCTTAATGCGGCTGACCTTGTATTTGAACACTATACCGAAGTCGGCATAACACGTTTTTCTGCGATTTTCTATACGAATGCACCGCAGCGTGTCGGGTCGATTCGTAGTGCGCGTTTGATTGACACTGAATTGATGCCGATGTATCAGGGTTTGTTAGCTTTTGCCGGTGCCAGCATCGGGGTTGATAAACGCATTTATGGTAGCGAAACGATTATTGAAAATTTGTGCCGCAATCGTGACGATATTGAACAGTGTCGGGTTGAAGCGGATGCGATTGGTCCGGCTGGGTTAGTGCCACCGTCAGATTTTGTAAATCGTGCCTACAAGGGCGTGCTATATGGCGCACCGTATTTCTATCGTGATGAGACAATCCCCGTGCCACATAATTTATTCGTCAACCTTGAGGCACTATGGCAATTAGCTGATGCTGATGGCAATGGCGAACGACCTAATTTATCGGGCATGGCATTCCATGAGACTCCGCAAGGGACAGCATCCGGTAGCGGACTCTATGCACAAGTGCGTTATCGGACAACGCTCGTTGAGTGGCACTATGACCCCGAAACGGCGCGTTATTATCGTACAAC
Organism: Anaerolineae bacterium; assembly: GCA_030950085.1. Classification (GTDB taxonomy): domain Bacteria; phylum Chloroflexota; class Anaerolineae; order Aggregatilineales; family Phototrophicaceae; genus JAUZRW01. The sequence goes on along the minus strand of JAUZRW010000265.1, from coordinate 5,780 downwards.
AGATGGTCAACGACATTTTGATGCCAATAGCGAAGAACAAATCAGCGCCTCAAATGTGGTGATTGTCTATGCTGGACACTTCTTGACCGATATTATCGAAAGCCAATATCAAGATACCATTCATTGGAGCGCCCAAATTACTATCTGGCCTCAAGGGGATGCTATAATTCTGCGTGATGGTTTACGCTATGAAGGTCGCTGGTTACGCCCGACTCGTCCCGATTTAATGACATTCGAGACCGTTGATGGTGACATCATCTATTTGAGACCGGGCAATACTTGGTTTCAACTTGTCCCCACCCCCGACCAAATGAATCCTGATGTCGAGTGGGTTATTGTCGAATAATCACTCAGTCAAAAACTGTTGTATGATAGAATAGGATAATGTCTATCGGAGTTTACACTTGACTAACCATACAATAACAATATCTGAATCACTATACAATAAGGCGCGTCGTATTGCTGACGCATCTTCGGAAACGGTTGACGAAATCATTCGTATTCACCTCGAAAATGCGCTGGATAACCCACGTTTAGCCTTACCTGCTGATGAACGTTCAGAATTAGAAGCCTTGCATTTTCTATCAGACGATGCGCTGTGGACAATCACCCGTGAGCAAATGGTAGCCCCAAAACAAGCGCAAATGCAAACACTCATGGATAAAAATACACAGGGAACAATAAGCCCCGATGAATACACTGTTCTCAGTGAATTGGTTGAACAGGGACAACGCCTCATGCTGCGAAAGTCCGAAGCGATGAAACTACTCCTACAACGTGGGCATACTGTCATATTGGATGATTTAGCGCCTTATGATGAGTGATTTATCATGGCAAGCTACCCTTAATAAAGTTCATGAACGTGCATTGTATCGCTGCGAATATTGTCAAACATCTCAACTGTGATACGTTTGAAAATGAATCAATTACGCATAGTAGAAGCTCGCAAAATCTGGGTTATGGCAGGTGTTCATCCACCCAAATGATGTCTAGTCCTAAAAGTTTTTCAGATTATGTAGAATACCACAATTTGTAACGGAGAATAATTAAATGTCCGTCGATGCAATTTCTTTAGAAGTTTTCAAGAATTTATTTGCCAGTGTTGCCGAAGAAATGGGCGTGACACTGCAACGAGCGAGTTTTAGCCCCAATATCCGCGAACGGCTGGATTTTAGTTGTGCGGTTTTTGATGCACAGGCGCGGATGGTCGCTCAAGCGGCACATATTCCGGTACATCTTGGTAGTATGCCCGCGAGTGTTGACTATGCGATTCGGCATTTTGAAGATATCAATCAAGGTGATGTCATTGTCCTGAATGACCCCTATCGCGGTGGGACACATTTGCCGGATATTACGATGGTCTCGGCTATTTTTGCGGGTAGTGACATTGCCTTTTATATTGCTAGTCGCGCTCATCATGCCGATGTTGGAGGGATGTCGCCGGGTTCACTGCCCCTCAGTACGGAATTGTATCAGGAAGGCATTATTATTCCGCCTGTGAAATTACGCCTCAGTGGGTGGACGAATGAGGGCGTAATGGCGCTGATTATCTCCAATAGCCGTAATCCCGAAGAGCGTATTGGCGATATTGAGGCACAATTAGCCGCGCATCGAGTCGGTGAACGGCGTTTGATGGACATTATGGTTGAGCATGGAGTCGATGTGGCTCATGAACACGCCGCCGCCCTCATGGATTATTCGCTACGGATGACTGAAAGTGTGATTGCCGCGATTCCCGATGGCACGTATTACTATGAAGATGGCTTAGAAGGTGATGGTCAGACCGAATCTGATATTCCGATTTGTGCGACAGTGACGGTTAAAGGCAAGTCAATGACAGTCGATTTTGAGGGCAGTGCGCCGCAAGTTGCCGGAAATGTCAATGCTGTGATAGCGATTGTTCGTAGTGCGACATGGTATTGTGTGCGTCTCTTAGCCCAAGATGATGTGCCTGTGAACGATGGCTGCTTTGCCCCTGTCACTGTGATTGCTCCCGAAGGGTCGGTGTTGAATCCTTATTTTCCGGCAGCAGTGAGTGTCGGCAATACGGAAACAGGACAGCGTGTGACCGATACAGTTTTGGGTGCATTGGCTCAAACATTGCCTGATAAGATTCCGGCAGCTTCACAAGGGACAATGAACAATTTCACTGTCGGCGGCATCTTCAAACGGAAACAATTTGTCTATTATGAAACGATTGGCGGCGGACATGGGGCATCGGCGCAAGGCGACGGCTTATCAGGGCGGCAAAGTCATATGACGAATACGATGAATACGCCTGTCGAATCGCTGGAAATGACCTATCCGATGCGTGTGCTGCGTTATAGCTTGCGCGATGATAGTGGCGGTAGAGGTCGGCAAAATGGCGGTGATGGCATTGTGCGCGAGTATGAATTTTTATCTGACGCGACAGTAACGATTAATAGCGAACGGCGAATCCGTGCGCCCTATGGCTTACAAGGTGGGGAATCTGGCACAAAAGGAGTCAATACCCTACAGCGTGCCGATGGGTCACAGGAGATAGTCAGCGCGAAATATACAACACAAGTTTCCGCAGGTGATACAATGACTATCGAGACTCCCGGGGGCGGTGGCTATGGAACACAACGTAAACGGCGAAATAGATGAGCCATTGCTAATTGACGCTAGAGCAGCACATGGGGCAGGGTTGAACTTGCCCTATTTTGTTTTAATGTTGCAGTCAGATTCCGATGGTTTGCTGAGGTGTGTTATCATTAAGCACTTTTAGAAATCCCCAACACAAGGAGCTTATATGATTAATGCCAAACTGAGTGGCGCAGCGCGGACTTTAGTATTGACGCTACAGGCACGAGCGGATGAGCAAAAACGCGATAAACGATTAGTCAAAGACACTTGGTCAGCAAACTGGTATAAATTATTACCCAAGTATGAAGATTACGAAAAATGGTATAACCCAGCATTTCAATTGGCGACACTGATTCGGACTCGTTTGATAGATGATGCCGTCAAAGAATTTATTGAGGCACATGATAAACCCTTAGTTGTGGAATTAGGCGCGGGTTTCTCGACACGCTATTATCGGCTGGGTGAAGGCAAGACAGAGTGGGTTGAAGTCGATTTGGGCGAGGCGATTGCAGTACGGCGCAAACTCGATGTTGAACATGCTGACCATTGGTTCTTGGAGACCGATATCACTGCCGAAAATTGGTATGACAGATTACCTGAATATGACCCTAAAAATACACTATTTATTGCCGAAGGCGCTTTAATGTTTATTGAACCTGAAGGCATAGGCGATATGTTTCAGGATATGCGTCAACGGTATTCTGGAGCAAGTTTTGTATTTGATGTTGTGAATCAGGGCTATATCGACAGTATTGCGGAGACTTTCCAAAACCTTGATGCGGCAATGAAATGGGGGGTTGAGGAGCAAGACTTAGCGGATTATGGTGTTAAAGTCTTACATACGACGCACCTTTTGTTGGAATATCCTGAGCGGTGGGTTGAAATTGGTGTCGATGGCAGTAAACGCAGCCGTGACCGTAGTGGCTATGTGGTTGAAGCCATTATTAAGTAAGTGATGTTACGCAACAAAAGCCCCTTTCGGGGTTTCACCGCGCCTCACACAAAATTGCAAAGTGAGACCGATGTTAGAGGGTTATCAGGGGTAGTTTGTTAAACAAGATTTTATGTAGGGGCGCAGTGAGATTCTTCGGACAGGCAGAAGCCAGTCCCTACAATTTGCCTTTTTTGACCCTATCTTCGTGTTATTCAAGCGCCTCCGTGATGAATTTTTAGGCATTTTCTCATAGATAGGTGAACAATTACGTGTCCGAAAATGACCGAACATCAAACATTGCCTGAATCTGTGATTCACTGAAATTGGTCGGGTACTATCTTGTGCTAGATTAGAGTCTGGAAAGTGATGAAACCCCGAAAGGGGCTATTTTTCTTGCAAGCGGATGAAGAGACCGCTATAGCGTTCGGCGACTTTGTTGTTATTGACAGCGAGTGCAATTGCCTTGCGCGTGCCAACGAGAATAACCATTGTTTTGGCGCGAGTAATTGCCGTATAGAGCAAATTACGTTGTAACATAATCCAATGCTGTGTCATGACAGGCATCACCACCACCGGATACTCTGACCCCTGCGAACGGTGCGTGCTGATACAATAAGCATGAATGAGTTGCTCATCAGCATCTTCATAATTATAGACGATATCACGCCCATCAATGACCACTTCAATTGTGTTTTCATCGACATGAATCCCACGCACAATGCCAATATCGCCATTGAAGACTTCTTTGTCATAATTATTTTTCGTCTGCATCACTTTATCGCCACGTCGGAAAACCTTACCCCCGATGCGGATTTCGGCAGTGCGAAAACTACCGGGATTGAGTGTTTCTTGTAGCGCCGTATTGAGTGCATTGACACCAATGGGACCGCGATACATAGGGGCAATGATTTGTACCGTGCTAATCGGGTCATAATCTTCGATTTTTTTGCTGAGTCGATTAGCCACAATATCAACCACCATATCGGCGGCTTCGCTAGGGTCTTCAATACTGAAAAAGAAGAAATCACGGCTCTCATTATTGGTAATCGGCATTTTACCGTTATTGATGCGGTGGGCATTGGTGACAATCAGGCTATCATCATCTTGGCGGAAAATCTGATTCAAGCGCGTGACATGGGCGATATCACTAGCAATCACATCATTCAAGACATTCCCTGCGCCCACACTCGGTAATTGGTCAACATCACCCACTAAGAGCAAATGTGCGCCTATCGGAATTGCCTTGAGCAAACTGTTAAACAGCACAATATCAATCATTGAGGCTTCATCAATGACAATCATATCGCAGACAAGTGGGTCGTCCTCGTCTTTTTCAAAACCACCGCCATGCGGATTCCAACCCAGCAAACGATGAATCGTACTGGCATCATAGCCCGTCGCTTCGGCGAGACGTTTCGCAGCCCGTCCTGTCGGTGAGGCAAGCAAGAATGTGAACTTTTCGGCGTGTAAGGCATTGATGACCATTTGTAGCGTCGTCGTTTTTCCCGTACCGGGGCCCCCTGTTAGAATACTGACTTTGCTTGTGAGCGCCGCTTGTACCGCCCCTTCTTGCTGTTCTGATAGCTTGACATTATTCAAGCGCGTTAATTCGGATAAAAATTGATTCCAATCGAGGGACTTCATATGCTTGCTGACATTTGACGGACTCTTGGCAAGTTTGCGGAGTTTATTCGCTGCCCCACGTTCGCTGCCGTGATAGAGAGGCAAATATATCGCGTCGATTTTACTCTCATGAAAGAGCAATTTTTCATTCCGCAACTTATTTTGCAGCACATTCTCGCCAATTGCTTGCTCAAGGTCAATGTCACGCGCCTCTACTTGCAGCAATTCCGTCGCTTTTTCTAGCAAAATTTCTCGTGGAGCATACGTATGACCATCCATTGCCATTTGTGACAGCGCATAAATCAAGCCGGCTCGTAAGCGTGAGGGAGCATCCGGCGCAATGCCAATACCAAAGGCTATCTGGTCAGCCTTTTTGAATCCGATACCATGGACATCATCAGCCAGTTGATAAGGGTCGTTCTGTACAATTTGCAGTGCTTCGTCCTCATATTGGTCATAAATGCGCTTCGCCATTTTTCCAGATATGCCATAACTTTGCAGATGAATCATGACTTGGCGTAAACCACGATTCGCTGTCCATGCTTCAATGACATTATCTTCAAGAACTTTTTTGATGCCGACTTCGCGGATAGATTCAGGGTCTTTATCCAGTAGA
>JAUZRW010000264.1 GCA_030950085.1 Anaerolineae bacterium | reverse complement strand
CACCAATATCTTGCTGATCGTATTTCGGGCTTCAAGAAGATTCTGCCGCTTCCTGACTTGATACATGCTCAGGCTCAACTACTTGATCTTGATTCTTCATGGCAGATGGCTTAACTTTCCCCTATTTATTGAGATGATACGTAATTTCAATGTTTGGCAAAATAGGTTTAGCACGCTAAACCTCTACGATAATCAAGATATTTTGAGCGTAGGGGCAAGATGTATCTTGCTCAATTGAGAGTGTACCACTTTTCTGAAATGTCCCAAAACGGTATTGTAACTTGCTTGTAACATCAAAGCCCCGTATGCTTAGGATATGTTGTGCCGCTATAAACTGACAGTCTGCAAAATTAAAGGATAGGTATGTATACCAGTAACGATATCCTCTTCCCACGCCATGTTATCCCATCTCTAAAAAATTTACGCAGTAACGTGTGGGCAGCACTTGTTGAACGAGTGAGTGCTTTGCCAGAGACTCATGAAGAAACGATTGCCTTTATGTTGCTCATGATTCGCCTTAATGGGTGTTTAGCCTGCGAAACTGATAGTTACCGTGCGATGCGCGGTTGTACTGCCTGCGCCCAACAAACACTGCGCCGTTTTAAGGGGGAAGATAGTGAACTTGTGGAAATGTTTGAAAAAGCATTGAAAGATGTGCGTGCCTTTGCTATGCAGCATGACCATCTCGATATCCTGATGCCTTCCTCATAAATAAATATAATAAATAAGCCCTCTTCGGGGTTTCATCGCGCCTCACATAAAATGACAAGACGAGATAAATGTTAAGGCATTATCACAGATACTTTGTTAAATAAGCACAAAGCAGACTCAGTCTATCGAAATGTCGATTTTTTCGCTAAAATCTATCCAATGAAACAATCATAACTTATTGAACTTGCCGATTGACGGTGTGATGGCGCTTTGTTAGAATACTTTGCGCTGTTTCCCTAATGCGGCTATAATTTATGTACACAATACTGTGTATTATTGTAAAAGCGAAAGGAAGCTGGCGATAGCAGATATGGAATATCGGATTAATAATCAAATCCGGTCAAGGGAAGTACGCCTCATTATTGAAGAAGAGGGTGATGATGGTCGTCCTCAACCACGCAATGTAGGTGTTGTTACGCTACGAGAAGCACTGGATACCGCCGCAAACTATGGTGTTGATTTGGTCGAGATTGCTCCCGGCGCAAGTCCTCCTGTTTGCAAGGTGATGGATTTCGGCAAGTTTCAATATGAGCAACAGCGCAAAGAGCGTCGTGCTAAGAAAAATCAACAGAAGGTCGAAGTCAAGACAATACAATTGCGACCTAAAACCGGTGATCATCATGTCGGAATTTCGCTCAAACGGGCGCGTGGCTGGCTTGAAAATGGTAAAAAAGTCAAAGTCCAGATGAAATTTCGGGGTCGAGAAATCACCCATTCACAGATTGGGCGCAAGAAGTTGGAAGAAATCAAATTAGAATTGAGTGATGTCAGTGTTGTAGAGCAACATCCAAATATGGATGGGCGTGATATGATTATGGTGCTGGCTCCCAATAAAGAATAAGCCCCTTTCGGGGTTTTATCGCACCTCACACCAAATAACATAGTGAGATAGCGTCTATAGGGTTAACAGAGGTACTTTGTTAAACAAGCAATTCAAAAGGACGGGTTCCGAACGTGGGTAAGACAAAAACCAAGAAATATAAGCTGAAAACTCACAAGTCTACCGCAAAGCGTTTCAAAATTACGGGGACAGGCAAGGTCATGCGGACAAAAGGTGGCAAAAGTCATTTCCGTCGGCGGCGCTCATCTCGTGTGAAGCGTTCGTTGGACAAAATGCAAGCCGTGAAAACTGGCAAATGGTCAAAGCGGATTAGGACACTTGCGCCTTATTTGGGTAAGTATAAATCTAATCCACCTGCCTAATGCTAGATTTGATGGACGAATTTGAACAACTTACCCGGAGCAATTGTTTCGGGTATTTAGTGTCAATTGGAGAGAGGTGAAATATGCCAAGAGTAAAAACCGGTGTCGTGCGCCGTAGAAGGCACAAGAAAATTCTCAAAATGGTCAAGGGACAATGGGGTTCGCGCAGCATCTTATGGAAGCGTGGACATGAGGCTTTTGTCCGCAGCCTATTTTATGCCTACCGTGACCGTCGCCAACGTCGTCGTCAAATGCGCCGTCTGTGGATTCAACGCATTAATGCCGCATCACGTTTGAGTGGTCTCAGTTACAGCCGTTTTATCTACGGATTAAAGCAAGCCAGTATTGAACTTGACCGTAAATCAATGGCATTTCTCGCAGTAGAAGACCCGACCGCATTCGCCAAATTGGTGGGTGTTGCCAAACAAGCGATTGCCGCTTAAATCAGAACAGGGTCATAAGCGACCCTGTTTTTATTTAGCAAATCAGGGCATTCAGACGGGTCTAATTGCTCTCTTGTTTAACAAACTATCTGCAATAATGTGCTAACACCTGTCTCACTTTGCAATTTTATGTGAGGCGCAGTGAAACCCCAAAAGGGGCTTATTTTATATGCCCTGCCCCAAATCATCCAAATAGTAATATTATCAAGTTCCACAAAATAAACTGCTAAACAAATACTTTACCCTGTTGGTTCATCTCCAGCAATGCGGCTCTTTTCACCTCAACATGCCCTATCTTACGGTTTAATGTCACTCAATAACCATGATAAATTGCCTAAATTTATGGTTATTGCGAAAGTCATCAGATATAATGTTTATAAGTTACGCACTTGCGTACAAAAATTGTAGGGGCGTACCCACGTGTGCGCCCGAAAATAACAGTCAACTGCGTAAGTCCTAATGTTAACAATCGAAATCGCTTTTAGGAATGGGGTGTCACAAGTGCATCAATATCTATTATTTATTTATTATCTATATCGGAAAAAAGTATCCTTATTCTTCGCTCTGCTTGTCATCAGTTTCGTAACAGTCGCTTGTGACGGATTAGCGGGGGATGTTGAGATTGTGGCGACTATCGCACCGCAACCAACACGCGCAGCGATTGTTGTGGCTAATCCAGAAGATTTAGGAGAGGCGGTCTTCGCCCAACGTTGTACTGCCTGTCATGGAGACAGTGGGCGTGGAGATGGTGCAACAGCCCGTGATGCTGGAATCACCCCACCGGACTTTACATTGCGCGAAACAACGGCTGCCCAATCGCTGCTGCAATGGACAAATACCATTCGCTATGGTCGGATTGACAATTTAATGCCTCCGTGGCAAAACAGCCTATCTGATGAAGAAATACAAGCTGTTGCCGCTTATACATTCACTTTATGGCAAACAGCGCCTGAAGATAGCACGCCGGAAAACAGTGTCGAAGCGCCCCCGATTAGTGAGGCTATGGGGGTTGTCTATGGCGAAGTCGTTGTCGGTAGCGCAGGCGCAACCGTACCGGATGTCATTTCAGTCGCCTTGCATACTCTCGATGGTGAGATGAACGAAGTCGGTTTTGAGATGCAAATTTTGGAAGGCGACATAGATTATCAATTTGACGATATCCTCATTCGCTCAGATTATACCTACCTGCTAACAGCTATCCAAGATGATGTGGTCTTTTACAGCGAAACAACCTTTGGTACGCCACAAAATCCAGCCATTGAGTTACCCATTTTCATTTATGAAGTCACAAATGACCCAGCAGTCATCGAGATTGATTTACTGGTCATGCGTCTGATTCCTGATAATGAAGAAATTATTGTGCAACAGGTCGTTAATTTCATCAATACATCAGACTATGTGTATCGTGGCAGTAGTCAAATTGATGGCTTTACCTATGATTCGGTACGTATTCCCATACCGGATGAAGCGACTCTGCTCAATTCAATTGAGTTAGTGCCACGTTTCATGATACTTGAAGATGCTGAACAACAAACCTTGCTCGATACTCAACCTGTTTTTCCCGGTAGCGACCATCTTGTAGAAATCGTGTATTCAATGCCTTTTTCGCTCGGCGCAGAGGGTGTCGATATTCGTTTTCCCGTAGCCTATGATGTCATAAAAGAAATCGAGGTGCTGGTTGACCCATCGGATTATCAAATCAGTAGAGGTGGCTTTGAATCGCAGGGTGTACAACATTTTAGTAGCGGTGTCTTCGAGAATTATTTATCTGACCCCATTACTACTGATGAGATAGTCTCCTTCTATGTCGAAATTGCACCGCCGCCCAGTGTGCATAGCCCTACTACGACAAACTCTAAAAATAATACGCTGGCGCTGATACTCGCCGGAAGTGGCATCGGCTTATTGCTTGTTTCCGGCAGCGGTTTGTTTTTCAGTATGCGTGCTGGACAACGTAAGAAGGATGACCTATTAGCGCAGATTGCCGAACTAGACACGCGCTATGAAAACGGCGATGTAGACAAGCAAACATACCAGCATCAACGCACACAGTTAAAACGCCGTTTAGCAGCCATCATGAGCGGTGAGACATCATCATAACATCGTGACCAACCTGATTCCGGTGAATCAGTGCAAGTTAGCAATTGAAAAATTGGTAACGGTCTTTAAGCACAAGCACAGCAAAAGGAGGTGTTCTAGCGTCATAAAACGTTTTCTAGCAAGTATTTTTGTATTCACTTAGATAAGGGGGAGGGGTTATGAGATTCTTCCGACGAACTCGGTTGTTATTTTCAGCAACCTTCATCACCGGGTTATTGCTCCTTGCAGGTGCATTACTCGTTGGTTTCGATATTGATGAAGAAGGACGGGTGCGCCCTGCATCCAACGGTGTGTTGGCACAAGGCATCGAAAACTCTACAGATGAGTGTGTGGTCTGCCACGTTGACCAGACTCCGGGAATTGTCAATCAGTTTGGCGAAAGTGACCATTTTAGCAACAATGTCAGTTGCTCGGATTGTCACTTAGTCGAAGAGGGATATGCCGGTAGCGTTCAACACCCTAATGAAGAGTTCTATGTCTTGCCATTGTCGTCAACCGCGCAATGTGCTGAGTGTCATCGTGAGCAAGTGGCACAGTTTAATCTAAGCCGTCATGCTTTACCGTCTTATGTCGCCTATGCTGGGACTGACCCACTCACAGAAGACCAGCTTGCTATGTATCAATCTATTCCAGAACGCGGCGGTATTGATTCGCGCAATCGCAACAGTCTGCACGCAATGGAAGGTGAGGCAGTGACGCGCTTTGCTTGCGAAACGTGTCATAATGTGGGTAGGCCAAACCCTGATGGCTCGATTGGCAATTGTACTGCTTGCCATATCCGCCATGAATTTAGCCTAGAGCAAGTTCGCAAGCCGGAAACTTGCAATGCCTGCCATATCGGGCCAGACCATCCACAATGGGAAATCTATAGCGAAAGTGGTCATGGTATCTCCTACTTGACAGGTGGTGATGATTGGAATTGGGATGCGGAACCCGGCAATGTCACAACGGTAGACTTCCCTGCTCCGACGTGTGCGACTTGTCATATGAGTGGTTTCGGTCTATCTGCGACGACTCACGATGTCGGTGATAGGTTAACATGGTACTTAGCCTCGGCAATTTCAAGCCGTCGTCCAGCATGGGAAGAGAATAGGGTACGGATGCAGCAAGTTTGCCTTGCCTGTCACTCGAACAACTTTGTCGATGACTTTTATGATGCAGGTGATGCCTTAGTTGATTCGATTAATACATGGGTGATGTTGTCAGATTGGATGATGCAGCCGCTTAAAGATAACGGTTTGCTGACGGCACAAGCCTTCGATGAACCTATTGATTTCACCTACTTCAACATTTGGCATCACTGGGGACGCACGGCAAAATTCGGCTCATGGATGCAAGGCGCAGACTATGTACAATGGCATGGGGCGTATGAAATCTTGCATGATTTGGCAATTTTGCGTGAAGAAGTCGATGCAAAACTAGAAGAAGCGGGCTTAGAACCGCTTGACTTGCCGGACAATTTCCCGTCGATTGATGCGGCGCGTGACGTTGTTGGCTCACAATCTGAATAGTTACTTCGTGGGGATAGGGCAAACACCCTATTCCCTTAATTTATATTCATAACTCACCTTACGTAGTAACAGGTCATCACATGGATAGAGCAATTGTGCCTAGCATGACATTCGAGTTTTTAGTTCACAGTTCACAGTTTTTACTAGGATAGTCGAAGCAATTAGCGCATCTGTAAACTGATAACTGATGACTCGTCACTGTGCTAAACAGCATTGCAATGCGAAAGCCTGATAAATCAACAAGTGCGTAACATCAATTCATAACACGAAACAGGGGCATCTGATGATAGGAGTAAGTATGGATAATACAGCACCACAGCGACGTTCGAGCCGTATACCGGGCATTGGTGAATTTCATTTACCCTTGAGCCGTAATGACTTATTGCTGGGATTGATTGCCTTTACAGAAATTGGTCTAGGCGTTGAAACAGCACTAGCGCATTTGATTAGTGGGCATATCAAAATCGGCGAGGCTGTGCCTGTGGTCTTCGGTCCCGTTGCTGGGATTTTGCTATTGATAGCACTCGGTTTACGGGTACGGGCGCGTGGGGCAACCTTACCATCGTCTTTACTGGTGATTGCGACAGGTATGGCAAGCGTGGCTGTGGGTATCATTGGCACGGCATTTCATTGGGCGCGTGTTTTACCACCGACTAATTTTGAAAATTATGGTCTACAATGGGATTGGATTATTTATGCGCCACCGGTTGCCGGTCCCTTATCTTTCGCTGGTATTGGTCTGCTTGCTATCATTGCCCTGCTTGAAGATACGAATCCTGAAACAGGCAAACTCACTTTACCCGGTGTCATCACCTTTAATACGCCACTGCCACAAACCCGTCAATTTTTATGGCTGGTTGCCTTTGGCTTATATGCTGCAACCCTCAGCGCCCTGCTCGACCATGCACGGACAGGATTTGAAGATTACTTTGTCTGGATACCGCTTATTCTTGGTGTCTTCGGCTCGGTTGCGACCACATTGATGGCAATTTACCATAAACATAGCAATGCGGATTATTTCATCTACTTTTGGGTGATGGTTTTGATGGTTATCACAGGCGTTTTGGGCATGGGCTTGCACATTAACGCGGATTTACCGGAAGGTACGGCTGGCGGTATTCAGATAGAACGCTTTATTCGCGGTGCGCCTATTATGGCTCCGATGTTATTTGCGATTATGGGGTCTTTTGGTATGTTGACTGTGCTTGATGCCCCTGTTGATTTCGATGAGGAAGACGACAGTAGCGAAGCTGAATAATTTGCAAAAAATGGGATTTGGGCTTGCTGGAATTATGATTGCTGTTGTAGGCTGGACGTTTCCAAAATATGAAATGTTGAAAATACATGACCGAAGCCATTGCCAGCCTACAAAACAACCGTGTTAAACTTGTCTCTCTACTACAGAGTAAGGCACGTATCCGTCGCAAAGAGCGTAAAATCGTGCTTGAGGGAATGCGTCTCATCGGAGATGCCGTTGCCCAAAAACAGCGCCCTGAATTTCTGTTTTATGAGCCGCAAAGTGTCGATTGGAACTTCATCGCAAAGTTGCAGAATAAAAATATGCTGCTCATTGAAGTCACCGATAACGTCATGAAGCATGTCAGCGATACACAATCGCCACAGGGCATCATTGGTGTCTTCCCGATTCCGCAGCCTAAGATACCGAAATCTGCCGAGCGTGTCTTGATATTGGATGCTATCAGTGAGCCGGGCAATATGGGGACGATTCTGCGAACAGCAGGCGCGGCGGGTATACAAGTCGTGATTCTGACGCAAGGTTGTGTTGACCCCTATAATCCGAAAGTGTTGCGCGGTGGTATGGGCGCACATTTCCGCATTCCCATTCTTGAGGCTGATTGGTCTGCGATTCGCGGTTATTGTGATGATTTGACCGTTTATTTCGCTACAGGTACAGGCGATTTAGCCTACACAGATGCTAATTGGTCTCAAGCATGGGCGCTTGTGGTCGGCAATGAAGCGCACGGAGTCAGCGACAATGCAAATTCGTTAGAGGGTGTCACTATTTCTATTCCGATGGCATCGAATACCGAATCGCTTAACGCTGCCGTTGCAACTGGGGTGATTCTCTTTGAGGCACAACGACAGCGATTGGACGGTTAATCATCAGTGAGTGCTGTGCCTTGACCAGAGATGACAGAATTGACCAATACTCGTGCGCGAGACCGCAAGCGCGATTCCGGCCAAGTGCCATCACCGGATAACCACCCTGCCATCCCGACGGCAATCGCACCAGATTGGATGAAATCACGGGCATTGTCGGCATTCATAGCACCGTTACACATGAATTTCATATGATCGAGTGGTCCATATATCGCCTTAAAATAGTCTAATCCGAGCGCCCCAATCGGAAATAATTTCAACAACTTGACATCCATATTCCACGCGGCAACGGCTTCTGATGGTGTTGTCACACCGGGCGCAACCAGCACATCTTTTTCTTGCACAAACTTGACGACATCCGGCTGAAAAGCGGGTGATACAATGAATTCTGCCCCAGCATCCAACACTTTTTTCGCTGTTTCTACGCTTAATACTGTTCCCATACCGACACAAACATCATCTCCAAATTCTTTTTTCACAGCTTGCATAGCCTCAATCGGTTGAACGGAATTCATCGTGAATTCAAATAGTTTGACACCCTCTTCTAGTAATGTGCCACACACTTTAATGGCGATATCTGGTGGGAACATGCCGCGAGTGCCGGCGACAATCACCTCATGTTCAATCATCTGGTAAACATCTTCTGCGCTACGTGCCATAGTGATTCATCCTCGCTGTTGACAGCCAATTACAAAATCGCCTGTAGTGTAACTTATTGGATAAAGATTCTACTATATAGAATAACGCAATATGGACTCACGCATTTTGTACTTATTATCGGATTTCCGCGTTATAATAAACAAAGTGAGAGGTGATACTCCTTATGCCCCCCACTCTCAGGCGTTATTATCACAAATGTTAGTGGGGGTTGCAGGACAATACAGACAGGTTAGCGTTCGCTTTATTATTTTTCACTTCGTTAGGAATATTCTTCAATGAACACGCAATTTGTGGGTAGGCGATATCAAATTTTGAGTGAAATCGGTGGCGGTGGGATGGGTACCGTTTACCGCGCCCTAGACCGATTGACAAATACCATTGTTGCACTTAAACGGGTCTCTATTTCTGGCAAATTGCTGGATTCGATTGATGTCGGCAGTGATTTTCGTCTGGCACTGGCACAAGAATTTCGTGTTCTTTCTTCATTACATCATCCGAATATCATCAGTGTTTTAGATTATGGTTTTGATGAGCAGCGTCGCCCCTACTTCACGATGGAATTATTAGAAGATGCCAGCAATATTGTCCAAATCACAGAAGATGAGCCAATAACCTTCCAAATGAATATGGTGGTACAACTGCTACAGGCTCTTGCTTATTTGCATCGGCGCGAGGTTATCCACCGCGACTTAAAGCCGGATAATGTCATGGTCATCGGTAATCAAGTCAAAGTTTTAGATTTCGGTTTGGCGGCAGTATATAATCGCTCACGTAATAAGGTGCAAGAAACAGACAATATCGTTGGAACATTGGGATATATGGCACCCGAAATATTAGAGGGGGGTGGCGCATCCGAACTTTCTGACTTATATGCAGTGGGCTTAATCATTTATGAAATTATTGCGCGTGAAGGTCCTTTTGCAGACTCTGACTTTGGTAAATTACTCACGGATATTGCTAAAAGAATCCCTGATGTTGAGGCACTTGATGTCAATGAAGAAATGAAAGTTATTATTGCACGGCTATTATCGAAAGAACCTTACAGCCGTTATGAAGACGCGCAGGCTGTGATTAGGTCACTTGATACTGCCATGTCGTTCAAACTGGAATTTGAAAATTCGGCATTACAAGAAAGTTTCTTGCAAGCGGCGACATTTGTGGGGCGTGAAAAAGAATTGTCCATGTTGATTGCAGCACTTGAGGATGCCCGACATGATAGCAAAGGCAGTTCATGGCTTATCGGTGGTGAGAGTGGTGTCGGTAAATCACGTCTGATAGATGAACTTCGCACGCACGCTCTGGTAGCAGGCGCACTCGTTTTGCGTGGTCAAGCAATTGTTGAAGGTGGCGCACCGTATTTTGAATGGTTGCCCGTGCTGCGTTTGCTCATCCTCCAAACTGAACTATCTGAGCTTGAGGCTGGGGTGCTGAAAGAGATTATCCCTGATATTCATACATTGATGGGGCGCGATAGTGTCAATGATGCACCGGACATTGATGCAGCAAGCGCACAGAGCCGCTTACTCAATGTGATACAGGGGCTATTCAAACGACAAACGAATCCTATTGTCGTGCTGTTAGAAGATTTACATTGGGCGAATGAGGGACTTGAGATTTTGCGACGCTTGAATGAAATTGTAACATCACAGCCCTTGCTGATTGTCGGGAATTATCGGACAGAAGAACGCGCTAATTTACCTGAAGAATTGCCGCGCATGAAAGCCCTCGAACTAGACCGCCTCTCACACTCGGAAATTATCCAATTAAGCGAGTCGATTATCGGGCAAGGTGGAAAACGTCCAGAAGTAGTCGATTTGCTGACTCGTGAAAGTGAAGGTAATGTCTTCTTCATTATAGAAGTGATGCGGGTACTAGCAGATGAAGCCGGTGACTTATCGCGTATTGGGCAAATGACACTTCCGCCTAATGTTTTTGCAGGGGGTATTCAAGCTGTTATTGAGCGACGCTTACAACAGTTGCCGCTTGATACCCTCCCGTTATTACGCATTGCAGCGATTGCTGGTAAAGGCATTGATTTAGCTTTGATTGGTCACTTGAACACGGGTGTTAATTTTGACCGATGGTTGACACTATGCGTCGATGCCAACGTACTGGAAGTGCTAAACAATGAATGGCGTTTTACCCATGACAAATTGCGTGACGGCTTGATTAAGACATTATCGAGCAGCGAACAGGCGGATATTCATCGTCAAGTCGCTGAGGGTATTGAAATCGTGTATGGCGAAGACCCACTACGCCTCGTTAATCTTGCCTATCATTGGGAGAAAGCGGCTACCAAATCCGAGCCGGTGGATGCCCATACGCTAGATAAGGCGATTTACTATCTCGAAAAATCTGCCGAGCAAGCTGTCGAAAATAACCTTCATGATGAAGGCTTGCTTTATATGCAACAACTCTTTGAAGTCGATAAAAAACGACAATTGCAACTAGGGCTTGTTGCTACTAAAGATGAACGCGCTCATTGGTATTTCTTACAGGGACAAGCACTCTACGGTGTCCGCCAGATAGAAGCAAGTGGTGAAAGTGTTGAGAAAGCTATTCAGTTATATGGCTATCGCGTTCCTAATTCACGATTTGGCTTATCTATGGGAGTTTCTCGACAAGTCTTACAACAGTTGTTGTACCGCATACTCCCTGATTCAATGGTACAAGTTCGCATGTCAAAGGCGCAACAACGGCTATTTCGTGTGGCAGAGACGTTTCGCTTTGCAGGGACACTGTACTACTTTTTGCACGAGCAATTCAAGAGTCTTTGGACATCGTTATTGGTTGTTAATGTGGCAGAACGGGTGGGAATATCAGCAGAATTAGCCCGTTCCTATGGTTTAATGTGTACGTTAACGGGTAACTTCCAGATTCACAAACTCGCAGAATCATACTATAAGCGTGCGCTGGATGTTGCCAATACGGTACAAGACCCTGTGACATTTAGCGAGGTCTATTTCATCACAGGAATTTATCATAGTTTGGCAGGAATGCACGACAAAGCCCTCCATGACTTAAAAGAGGCTGCCAAATATCATGAAGAAATAGGGAATGCTGTTGGTTGGGGCTATAGCATGATTACACTGGGGTCTACTTTTGCCAATATTGGAAATTATGATGTAGCACATGACATCTATCAACAAGTATTGGATAGTGATAGCTCACACCTAGCGGAACATCGTCTCACCGCATTATCATTGCAAGCACGTATAGAAAAGAATCGAAAACAATTGGATGCCGCATTCAATAAATCTCAAGAAGCCATCATGATTTTGCAAAACGAAATCCCAGATGAACCGAATGTCGCTGTTAATCCTTGGGCGGTTTATACTTATGTTTACCTTTATCGGCAAAGTTATGAGGCTGCCTATGAAGCCGCCAAGCAAACTTTCGATTTGGTGCAAAAAGCGCGTCTTAATGCGACATTCGGCTTTGCAGCACTGGGTACAATAGCAGAGGTCTACTTGACGTTATATGATATTCCTGATAGCCAAAAACCGACATCTGGAACTGAACTACTCAGTAAAGCGAAAGAGGTTATTGATATTCTCAAGGTATTTCCGTCTCCCATTGGTCAATCCATGGCATTACGGTGTCAGGGTTGGTTAGCATGGGATGAAGGGCAGCCGAAAAAAGCGCAAAAATTCTGGCAGAAAAGTATTGATGTTGCCGACAAGCTGCAACTCCCCTATGATATTGCGTTTACGCATTATGTTTGGGGCTATCACTTGCCCACAAGCGATAGCGGGCGCGGCTTTCATCTAAAAACGGCAGAAGCGATTTTTGTGGATTTGGGACTAGATGCTGATGTTGAAAATGTGCAAAAAGCCTTAGTACAACAAGAATCTCTTCCGTCGATTAATTAATTAATACAATATCAACCCAAGTGAAGGATTGTCATAATGACCAATCGTTGGACAGATGACTTCTTAGACCAAATGCGGCACGAAGGCGACCCACCAGCCGATGCCGTGATAGATGCACTTTTTGAGCAAGACAATCTGGATGTCATCAACAATTTAATGCGAACGCTGGTCGAAAATGATGATATGCCAGCAAAAGAATTGCCAGAAGTCGTCCGTGATTATCTGGAATCGACCAAGCACTTACCCGATTGGGTAGACCCCGTTTTACTAAAAAAAGGGGGGCAATTATTCAATCGCTATGGTCCTGAGATGATATTGTTGTTATTTGGGGCATCACTCCCTGTTTTGTATGCAGCACATCCCGGCAACCAAGTCTTAGTCGCAACGACTCGCATGACGAACAATATTCATCGCCGCATCATCGAAACGGGGCAATTTGTCTTTGATGTCACGGCTGATAATGCGTGGGAAGCGCATGGACGCGGTATTCGGACAACCCAGAAAATACGCTTGATGCACGCTGCTGTGCGCCATTTCTTGTGCCATGACCCAAAATGGAAAGAACAATGGCAAGACGACTGGTTTGTGCCGATTTGTCAAGAAGATTTAGCTGGGACAATGTTATCTTTTTCAGTGACAACTATCCAAGGCTTGATAATCTCAAATATTACGCTCAATGATGAAGAGAAAGAATCGTATCTGCATTTATGGAAAGTTATCGGGCATTTATTAGGCATTAAAGCTGAATTGATGCCGACAGATTATGACGATGCCGAAGCCCTGTTAAATAAGTGGATAGCCCGTAATCATAAAGATACAAAAGCCGGACGTGAATTAATGGGAGCGATGGTCACATTTTGGTATGACCGCGTACCGGGACGCATGTTCGATGGTATCACATCGGGATGGGCGCGGTTGTGGATTGGCAATGACATGGCGGATATGTTGGGTATTCCACCCTTTGATTGGACACTGAACTTACTCAAGTTGCAAACCTACATATGGAAATACGAAGATAAGTTTGAAGATTGGTTTATACCTTACCAGTTGTATACGCGCTTTCGGACACGAAAATTGATGAAGGCAATGTTAGCCATTGAGCGCAAGGGTAAG
>JAUZRW010000263.1 GCA_030950085.1 Anaerolineae bacterium | reverse complement strand
GTACGGATAGTTTCCACATTTTGTCCCCAGAATTGGCTTGGATGCACAGGAACTCCAAGCGGCGAGTCCAGTTGACCCACTAAGTTACCATCTTGTATGAGGTGTACAAAGAGGGTGACGGGTTGTGCTACCCAATCTCCTGTACCCCAATCCAGAGATAGAGAGACTCGATTATCATTGAGGTACGATACCTCATAATCGAGTAAGTAAATGCCCTGAAAGTCCGCAACTGGAGGGCGAGTACGCGGTATTCCCGACACCACAAGATAGCCGATAATGGATGTTTCTCGTATAGATGGGAGTGGCTCAAGAGTGATAGGGTCAATAAGGTCAAGCCGAATGAGATAGGTGCGACCCTGTTCAACATGATTTTCCGATATCAAGTCAAAACGTTCACAAAATGCTCGCTCTGGTTGCCAGTAAGTATATGCCCCACTTGCAGGGTAAGATTCGTAACGATAAAATTTGGTATCCTCTGTATCCACAACATTGACGGCAACAATATAGGGAACAGGTAATTTTTCGCTGGATAATGAACGCCAGCACAATGTCATTTGTATCGTTTCATCGGGTTGGGCTTGTTGCGGATTAAGGCTATAGCCCATGAATTCTATATCACCAATCTGAAATGGCTCTCCCTGTAATGCGATTGTTTTTTCTGGTGCAAAGGTAATAACACCAAAAATCTGTATATAGCTTATGTAGCCAGAAATTATGATGGCAATAAAGACAACCATGCCCCCTAACACCGCACGGAATACTTTGTGTAATCGTTGAAAACCACCCTGAATCCCTATCATAACGAGCAGCACGAGTGCCAAATGCGCTGGATAAGTTAA
Organism: Anaerolineae bacterium; assembly: GCA_030950085.1. Lineage (GTDB taxonomy): Bacteria > Chloroflexota > Anaerolineae > Aggregatilineales > Phototrophicaceae > JAUZRW01. The sequence continues at coordinate 8,442 of JAUZRW010000263.1, read as the reverse complement.
CCTAGCGGAAAGAAAGTCGAAGAAAGTCATCCATCGGATAAAAACCACCAACATTGCACTATATACTGCCCCTAAAACCAATATCATTTGGCGATTAGGCTTCCATATCGAACGAAAATGCCGCATATATCCCAGCACGGCAAGCAGCAAAATAAACAGTGGGACGTAATAAATCCATGCGCCTGCGTCTATAAAACTCTCGGTCAATGTTCCCCAGAAGGAGCGTAATGTCAGCGCGTCACGGTCATAGAACTGGGAAATTGTACCAAAAAATGATGTATATTCGCGTTTCGCCCATTTTTGTGCAAGATGCGGCGCTGTGCCTAATGGGTCGCCATACCGTAGCCCTAGATAAACATACCATCCTGTCCCTATGCCAATAATGAGAATAGATGCTAAAAAACCTTGTCGGATGAGTCGCCGCCAATTTGGATATAGTTTGAGAAGAAGTGCGAGAAAAAAAGCAGGTACGAAGACAATCATACTGGCTTTTATCCATAGACCTGTTGCGATGAGAATACTAATTATTATCGTGTTCTTGTATGAGGGCTTTCGCTTTATAAGACAGGTGATGTAATAAATCGTCAATGTTCCCAGCAAGATAACAGGGGCATCATTTGTGAAATACGTAAAGACGTAAATCAAAGTCGTTGTAAAAGCAAAAATAATAGCTGTCAAAAAAGCCCATGAGGGCGAAAACAATAAACGCGCTGTCGCAAGTGCCACAGAAAGCGTTATCATCCCCATAAATAAAGATGGAAACCGTAGCCACTGACTCGCCCGTTCGACCCCTGCCTCATTGACAGTAGGGAGGTGATTCCGTCCGAGTAGATAGGTGTTGATATTCTCCGTAGAAGTTGCCGGGCGTGATAAATGAACCCAAGGATTTATCGGCAAATCACCGCTATAAGATTGCCAATTAAATTCAGATTCCAACTGAGACCAGACAGCACTCAAGATATAATATAATGGCGGCTGACCAACTTGCTGCTGCACGATTGGATTATCTTCTGTTAATGATGGCAGGCTATGATTTTGGCGCAAGTAAGCAACATATCCGAAGTGGCTAAATTCATCCGTGCCTTCTAGCGGTGGCAACATATACTGGTATAACAAGAGTGTTGACCAAAACAGCAATAATAAGCCAGTCGCACGTATCCAAAATGATGACCTTTGCTTCAACATGTAGAACTCGATTCTTCCGATGTGATTATCAATGCTTAACACTAAAAACATGATTACCCAATATGAGTATCAATTGTACTTTCTAGTGGGGGAATTATAATCACCTATCATAGCGAAACGTATTGTCTCTTCGCGCTAGATAATGAATCCACCTTGCACGATTGCCGTTATGGAATGATGTGCAAAGCGAGACGAATCCGTTGGAGAGGGCTATTACGAGTCTTTGGTTTCGTTGTGGAGTTCGTTCAGCAATTTTAGAGCTTCATCGGCGCGAGTCGATTTGTTCTTGCGGTAGATGCTAAATGCGACCATCGCGTTTCCGATAGCTTGGTCAAGCAAATCATAAACTTCGCTCATGAGACGGTCAGCTTGGACTACAGCCTCATCTTCGTTGACTACGTTGTGATTGTCACTCACTTGATTCAATTCGACAGTTACGGCGGCGGCTTTTGATGATGGGGCAGGTGCAATAGTTGGTTTGGGTTGTGCCGCTTTCTCAGATTCTTTCTCAGCCGCTTTCTCAACTGTATGCGCCGAACCTGTCAGCGCCTTGCCGGAAACTTGCCCATAGATTTTGCGCCATAAGACCTTCCGAGACTCAATCCGTTGGCGTAATATACGGTCACGGCTATTCGCCTGTAGAATTTCTCGTCCGGCGGTTTCTGTCAGCAAAATGTCGGCTTTTTCTATGAGGAGAGCTTCTGCTTCTTCTAAACTATCAGTTGCAAGAAAGCGGAAAACACCATCTTTGATAGGCTTAAGTTCGCGCCGCATTTTCTGGATTTTTTGCAGGCGCTCTGTTAATTCTTTACTCACATTAGGCGCTTCACCCAAGACATGATTATGAACAACACGCTCTAAGCGTTCGACACTGATATCGTCGATATCAAACGCAAAGGTTTCGAGTTGATGGTCGCCTGTTGCATTTCTAAAGCCACTATAGAGGACTTCGGCTTGTTCTTCGCGCATGGAACGTAGTAAATGGAGTCGTTGCCGCAATTGTTTTGCCATTTCATCATCAGCAGTGGTGAGCAATTCAACCGCATAAGCATCTAAATCATCTAATTCTTTATCAGTATTTTGACTCACGACAGAAACCATCTGTAAGCCACTTGCTGCTGCAAGGAGATTATCGAGTTTTGCTTTCGTTGCGTCCGTATTCATCCTTAATCCTCTGCTTACACAATTTCTATTTTTTGAGTATAGACGAAAAGATGCGTTTATACTGTAAAAATATTGTTCAAGAATCGTTTGGATATAATTGGATAATGGTTACTTGATAATCAGGAGGTAGTCTTAAGCCATGTTTCTGCGGCTTCGAGCGCATGTTCAGTCGCGCCGAAAATGGTGTCAGATTGAACAAAAATATTATCTTCACCGAAAAATTGTAGCGATTGAGTGCGAGAAAGTTGGTCGCGTACAAAGGGACTGACACCCGATAAAATGAGTCGTCCGCCATGATGACGTAATTGTTTCGCATAGCGTTCTAGCAGGTGAATCCCCGTACTACCCATATAACGATTATTCCGTAAGCGCAAAATCACGACTGTATGATGCGCGATAGTGGGGTCAGGCAAACATCCCTCAAGATGATGCACGGCGGCAAAATATAGATGACCGTGAACTGAGATAATGGTAACGCCATGTTCGGGCAAAGTTTTCGGCAAGTCAATTTCGCGGAAATGATTATTCTCAGCGCGAACGAGTTGCACCACTTTCACGTTGCCAGAAGATGAGTAGATATACAAACCCAATGATAGAAAGACACCAATATAAATGCTAAATTCAAGTGGGAGAATCAATGTTGATACAAATGTTGCGACCATTGCGGCGCGGGCAGACGGATTCACACGCCAGACGAGAGCAATTTCACGGGGGCGAATCAGACTAAAAGCCGCCACAACCAAATGCCCAGCTAGAGCTGCTAGGGTAATTTTTTCAATTAAACCGCCAAAGGCAAGCAGAATAAGCCCGATATAAAGACCAGAAAAAATATTAGCCCAACGTGTTTTGGCACCGGCACTAACATTCACAGCCGTCCGTGACAACGAGCCACCGGAAGGCATTCCTTGAAAAAACCCACCCACAATATTTGATAAACCTTGTGCCACGAAATCACGATTAGCATTGGGTATCGAGCCATCCGGTTCACGAACAGTTTGTGTGAGGGCAGCACTCTGAACAAGTGCCAAAACTGCCATTGCTAAAGCTGCTGGAGCAAGTTCTACTGCATATTGCATTTGTGGTAAAGAGGGCACCGGCAATCCGGCTGGTACGGATGCGACTGTCTCCACATCTGACCATCCCATGAGCATAACAAAGAGTGTCGTAACCAAAATCGCAAGCAATGTCGCAATATTTTTGAAGCGCGTATGATGCAGTGTCGCAATAATGATGATAGCGGCAACGCCTAAAATAAAAGTATGAGGCTCACTTTGCGGTAGATGAAGCAACCAATCGAAGAAATTCGGAAGCCATTTTGCTAACTGTAGTGGCCAAAACGAGGCGGTTTGGGGGTCAAAGCCATTAACATGCTTGAGTTGCCCCAAGACAATCAATAAACCAGCACCCGTGATGAAGCCTGTCATGACGGCATTGGAGACAAAGCGTGTTAAATCACCGAGCCGTAGCAAGCCAAATCCAAGTTGAAAAACACCGACCAGCAGAGTCAACACAATCATTTTCTCTATACTGACTGTTCCGTTGTCGCCTAAAGTGCTAAATACCACCAGCGACAAAGCATTAGTAGGAGCAATCGTCATAAAGGTTGAGCCGCTTGTTAGCGAGCCAACGATAGTCGAGATAAAGGCAGCATAGAGTCCGTAAATTGGATTCACGCCAGCAATCAGCGCAAAACCCATCGCTTGTGGTGCGCCGGCAACTGCCCCTGTTAATCCCGCAAGTGCATCTGATGTTAGGCTTTTGCGATCTGGCAATATTCGTTTGAAGGTATTCTCGAAGGTTATTTGCATAGATAATTCATCATAATGTTGTTAGCCCCATGCAAGCATAGCACGGGAATCAACAAATGATAGACGAAATGGGTTAGAGGTAGCATAAGCGAATAATAATCCCTTTTGTATTACGCTTTTTCTTGAAGCCTCAAAACAAAAACACGTTCTCGCCGAATACACCAACATCTGACAAAAACGTGCTTATTCTGAGAGCAATACGCCGCGTTGCACCCCAGTGAACGCAACATACCGTACCTGAAGCACACGAACAGCATTTATACTTAATCCGTAGTCATTTGTGGATAGGTGCGATTTCTCGGTTTCGGAATAATGCTATATTCCAAAATTATCTAACTGATAGCCGAAAAATACACGAAAACCTGTCCACAACGAACATGAGTTCTGTATACTGCTATTGTTTTTTGTGTTTCAGGTAACACTGAAATGCTTTGTGAAAGGGTGCTATTAGTGTAGCGCCCTTTTGCGTTTCAGTCCCCAAAACTACCCTTGACGATAACACATTGTTCTGAATTGTGCAAATTTTGATTTTTGTGTGTCGTTTTTAACATCAGATTGATACCAGATTGAAAGACATCTGGCAAAAGAGTCTGTAACAAATCCAATGGAATTGGTCACATCGTCGCTTCACGATATACTAGCGCCTGTTGTCCATTGCTTGTACAAGGTCGTTTTGATGAAATTTAGCCTACGCCTCAATAATGATTTACCTGTCAAAGATTATATTACAATGGCACAAGCGGCTGAATCGGCTGGATTCGACCAATTTTGGGTGAGCAACGACTTATTCTTGCGGAGTGCTGCCGTTATTCTCACCGCCGTCGCTGCCGCAACCGAACGGATTGAAATTGGGACGTGCATCCTCAATCCCTACACGATAAACCCCGCAGAAATCGCTATGTTCGCTGCCACGCTGGATGAATTTTCTGGTGGACGCTTCAATTTGGGTTTGGCATCTGGCGCGAAAGATTTTCTCAAGTGGATTGGCATTGACCCTGTAAAACCACGTACCACACTTGTAGAAACGATTAATGCTATCAATGATTTATTGAATGGCAATTCTCATCTACACGAGGGGCATTTTATACGCTGGACAGACGAAGCCTATATGCGTTTTCAGCCACAACGCAAAGTGCCGATTTATATTGGCGCGATGAGTCCGAATATGTTACGCAGCATTGGTGCAGTTGCTGATGGCGGGCTGCCTCTGCTCTTTCCACCGGAACATTATCAAACGGTGATGCCTTATATTCAGGAAGGGGCGCGAGATGCCGAGCGTGATATGGATGCTGTAGATGTTGCGGCTTGCGTATGGGCTTCGGTAGATGAGGATGCAGAAGCGGCGAAAGATGCCTTGCGCGAAAAAGTTGCCTATTATGGTCGGGCGATGAGTCCCTTGATTTTGAAACAACTCGATTTAAGCCGTGACGATTTCACTGAAATAGAAAATTTGGTCATGGTCGAAAAAGATATGGCAGCCGCTAAACGCCTTGTCACAGACAAAATGCTAAAAATCGGCATTGTTGGCACAACCCATGATTTGATAGACCGCCTAGAGATTCTGGCAGAAATGGGGGTCAAGCACATGAGTTTTGGTCCCCCACTGGGTCCCAATCCATTAAAAGCTGTACAACAAATTGGCAACGATGTTATCCCACATTTTAGGAGCAAGTAATGAGTCGTTTTTTTGATTTATATGATTTACGCATCACAGTTGAACGCATTGAAGGGCGCTCTGTTTGTGGCATGGCGGTGGGCGATTACTTTGACCTCACCAATAGCAGCCAGATTAGTATCCCCGAAGGCAAATATTTTTGCATGTATGCGCTCAATACCGTTTTGCCGATTCTATCTGCGAAACAACGCGAATTGGATGAAAATGATTGGATGACACGCGATTCAATCGCCGCCTGTCCCGATGTCGATGAACGACTCATCATGCGTGTCGAACGAATTCGCAAACGTACTATGGATAGCGACGAACTGACATGAGCAAACGAGAAGTTAGCATCGCTTTTCAGACTGATAAATCAGCATCAGAATATGTTGAAATCGCGCAATTAGTCGATAATTATGGCTTTGATGCTGTAACCGTTTATTGTGATGCGCCCTATCATCCGAGTTTTGGACCCTTGCTACTGATGGCACAACATATCAAACGCAGTCGCATTGGTGCAGCCGCGATTCCCCCATCACGTATTCATCCGATAGATATTGCAGCAGAAACAGCGTTGCTTGCGGATGTTGCACAAGCTGGCATCTATATTGGTTTTGCACGCGGCGGTTGGCTTGAGGCACACGGAATCAGCGAAGCACAACTTCCCATACAAGCAATTCGAGAAGCCATTGACATCGTGCGCTATCTATGGTCAGGCAAAAGTGGTGGCTATCAAGGGCGAGTCTATCAAATTGCCGAACACGTTACTGCACCTTATCCCCTGCCACAAGAAAATATCCCAATTCTGATTGGCACATGGGGCAAAAAGTTAGCGGCAGTCGCTGGTGAAATTGCTGATGAAGTCAAAATTGGTGGTTCGGCGAATCCTGATGTTATCCCTGCAATGGCTGACTACATTGCTGTGGGTGAAAAAATTGCTGGACGCGAAAAAGGCTCTGTGGGTATCGTTATCGGTGCTGTATCAGTGGTGGATGAAGACCGTCAAGCGGCTCGTTGGGAAGTCAAACGACAAGTGGCACTCTATTTGCCGATTGTTGCCAAACTTGACCCGACGATTCAACTCGACCCTGAACTTGTCGCCCGTATCGAAAACTTCTCTAATCAGAAAGATGCTGATGCCGCAGCACGCCTCATTTCAGACGATATACTGGATAAATTCGCCTTTGCTGGCAATCCTGACGATTTAATCAACCATGCCAATCGCCTATTTGAAGCCGGCGCAACACGAATTGAATTCGGCACGCCACATGGCTTAAATCCCAAAACAGGAATCCGTTTATTAGGCGAAAAAGTGCTGCCTGTATTGCAACGTCAATGGCAATGATTCTTGCAGAAATGTGAAAAGCAGTTAGTGTGTTAGCATAATTCAAGAGCAATTTTCGGTATCAACAAGGATTGCAATATCCGCTATGATACTGCCCCATTTGACGTACAGGATATCGAATAAAACATGAGCTATACCGCTATTCAGGTTGAAAGCATTGGCAAACAATATGAGATAGGTGAGACACTGGCAACAAGTTCATTCCGTGAACGTGTCATGCAGACTCTCAGCGCCCCGTTTGCTTTTAATAAGAAAAAAGAAGGCGAAACGTTCTGGGCATTAAAAGACATCAATTTCAATGTTCAAGACGGTGAAGTCGTCGGTATTATTGGGCGCAACGGTGCTGGAAAAAGCACAATGCTCAAAATCCTCTCACGCATTACTGACCCCACAGAGGGGCGAATTCGCTTACGGGGACGAGTTGGAACGTTGCTAGAAGTCGGTACGGGCTTTCATCCTGAACTCACGGGGCGCGAGAATACCTACATGAACGGGGCAATTATCGGTATGAGCCGCCACGAGATTGACCGTAAGTTTGATGAAATTGTCGAGTTTTCAGGAATTGACCGCTTTATTGATACCCCTGTAAAACGCTATTCGAGTGGCATGTATATTCGTTTGGCATTTGCTGTAGCCGCCCATCTGGAAACCGATATTTTGCTAGTCGATGAAGTGTTAGCGGTTGGTGACACTGCTTTTCAGCAAAAATGCCTCGGCAAGATGAATGATGTCGCACAGGCTGGGCGCACGGTCTTATTCATCAGCCACAATATGTCCGCCATCCAAGATTTATGCCCACGAACGATTGTCTTGCATCATGGCAAAGTCATCGTGGACGACAAAACTGAAAATGCTATGCCCTATTATCTCAAGAACTTAGATGAGGCTGGTAATGAAACGACGATTTATGATGCGCCGCGAGAACTCGACCATTGGGGTCAAAAATTGCGAATTAGTGATATCGTTTTGTTAAACGCCAAAGGTGAAGCAGTCACAACATTGCAAATGGGTGAATCTTTTCGTATTCAAGTAGAATTTGAATTCCGCGAAACGCTGGACAATGTATCCATAGTTATTGGCATTGATACGATTCTCAGTGCGCCTGTTACAAGTGTTGCCAGCGAAGAAGTCGGGCAGTTATACAGTGGTAAAGTGGGTGATAAAGTACGAGTGGACATTAGCTTCGAAAATTTTGTGCTGAATACAGGGCGTTATGCTATTCGGGGCGGTTTACGCATCGACAAAGAGAGCATTGATTTTTTGCGACAAGGACTCATCTTCTC
>JAUZRW010000262.1 GCA_030950085.1 Anaerolineae bacterium | reverse complement strand
ATGATAAGCGGTGGCGTATTCATCCCACGCTCGTAGTGCATCTTCGGGCGCGACTTCAATCGCTTTTTGAGTGTGCGACTCGGCTTTTTCTCGATTGCGTAAATCAGTGGTCGCCTTCGTTTTCGCAGCTTGGAGTTCTGTACGCTGCTCGTCTTCTAAGAATTTCTCGATATTGTCGCCTAATTCCAATTTATCAACGGCTTCTTGTGGCTCATGTGCCTCAAGATATTGCTGTGCACTCTGGATAGCTTTTTGCAGCGTGCTTGTTGCCCATGTTTGACCCAAACGCCGAATTTCTGCATATGCCTCTGTTTTGGCTACCATGCCGTTGAATGTCAATTTTGTGTCATCTGTTGTGGCGGTGGTCGCTATGTAGTGCGGAATCAGCATATCATCGGGCAATTGGTCGAGATTACTCAGCGCATTAGAATATTTTGAGCCTTCGAGTGCCATCGGGTAGATATGGCTGGCTGTTTCTTTATGATTATGAATACGATCAATACGCTGTACCAAACGCTCAATATCGACATTTTCTGTGTAAGAGCCTTGTGCGGTGAGGGCGACTCCGCGTGCCTTACGATAATACTGCTGCATGACAAAATCGGGCTTGGGAGGGTCACTGGCTCGTTCTAGCGTATCGGCGGCATCTAACAATTCATCACAATAAGACACCGCGCCGCGAATTTGCAGCGAATCGTTTTTATCGCGGATACGTTTTTCGACACGTTGATGATAATTATCTAGTTCGGGATGTTCACTATCAGATTCTAGCGCGGCAGCCCATTTTTCGAGATAACTCTGGGCGCTTGCCCCGTCGAAGGTCAGGATATCGTCTTCTAGGGCAATATCAAGCCAATCACGGGCAATTTGGATGATATCACTGCGTCGCCACTCTGCCATGTGGTCATGGAGTTGTGCCAATTGTGTGACGGCATTTTCGAGTTCATTATTGACTACTTCGGCACGCACTTGGTCGAGCAATTGTAAGGCGCGGTCTTTACGAGATGCTGGAACAGGAATCGTCATTATCCCCACTTCTCCTGAATGATTGTCTAGTTGACTTAATTTAGTATTGCCACCATTGTAATACAGATTGTGATTTTAACGCGAATTTGGACAATCTGCTAACAAAATGTAGTAAGGGGTGAAGCACGGATATACAAGGTGGTTCTGTTTACTACGGACGAGATATATCTCGCCGCTACAGTTCATAATAGATTTGTAGGGGCAGCATACATGCCGTCCGCCAGCATTGAAACCACTCTGATGCTAAGGAAGTTTATCCGAAGGCGAAAAGGGTAATTTTGAAACTCTGCGTCTCTGCGTTACGCTTTTTCTAAAAACATGGCGCAAGTTGCTATCTCAATCTGCCATAGCTGAATTTGCCATGCTACAATGCACCGCAATTCTAAATAACACACTCTGGGTTGATACACATGAGCCGATTTTCAAAATATGCGTGGTTTCTCGTTTTATACAATATGTTTGTGATTGTCTGGGGAACAATCGTGCGAGCAACAGGTTCGGGGGCAGGGTGCGGCAATCATTGGCCTCAATGTCAGGGCGAAATTTTGCCGACACTAGAACGCCTCGAAACAGTGATTGAATTTGTTCACCGTCTCACGAGCGGCTTAGATGGTATTCTCGTGATTGTGTTGCTGATATGGGCATTTCGACTCCAACCTGTGCAGAAATTTGTACGGCAGATGGCGGTTATGTCGCTGATTTTCGTCATTATCGAAGGCATTTTAGGGGCGGCATTGGTGCGCTTTGAACTGGTCGAAGATAACACCTCAACAGCACGGGCAATTATGATAGGGCTACATCTGGTCAATACGCTGGTTTTACTCGGTTTCCTGACATTGACGGCATGGGGGGCATCGCGTCCGAAAGCGAAAGAATCATTGCATTTGACGGCATCCTCTAAGTTAATCGCTAGTTTTTCTGTGGCGATTGTTTTATTCTGGATAATGAGTGCTGCTGGAGCAATTACGGCATTAGGCGATACGCTATTTCCTGCCGCATCACTCGCAGCAGGGATTCAGCAAGATTTAAGTCCGACAGCGCATTTTTTAATCCGCTTACGAGTTTGGCATCCTGTGATTGCGATTGTTACGAGTACCTATCTATTCGCACTCGGCTGGTTCATTCAGCGCCGAACGATATCCGAGCATTTAGAGCCGCGCTTCAATTTACTATTTTTGCTTATTGCAGTACAAATTGGCGCTGGTATCCTCAATGTGACCTTACTCGCGCCTCTCTGGTTGCAAATCGCCCACTTGTTACTAGCCGATAGCCTGTGGATATTGCTAGTCATCATCACAGCAGAAACGCTCACAATGCAAGCCGAGTCAGCGCCTCAAATTTCACTAGCAACAGGCGATTAATTTCCAATTGTGATATTTATCACATGATTCTTTGATAATTGACACTTCAATCAGAACCTTAATCCGATTTAAGTGTTGTACGATATACAATCTTAAAGACGTTTTGACATTTGACAATCGAAGGACACTCTGAATCAATGGCATATCCAAAAATCATTCAAGGCGGCATGGGAGTCGCTGTATCTTCATGGAAACTCGCAAATGCTGTTTCGCGTCGTGGGCAATTAGGGGTTATCTCTGGCACTGGTATTGGTATTGTAATGGCATCGCGCTTGATGTATGGCGATGAAGGGGGGCATGTACGACGGGCGCTTTCGCACTTTCCGCTTCGAGATGTTGCCGAGCGCCTGATTGATAAATACTATATTGAAGGTGGCTTGCCAGAGGGCAAATCATACAAACAACCGCAAATGTGGACAATTAAACCCTCGCAACTGCTCTTAGATATCACTGTTGCTGGTAATTTTGTCGAAGTTTGGTTGGCAAAAGAAGGGCATAATAACCCCGTAGGCATTAATCTGCTGGAAAAAGTACAACTTCCCAATCTGGCATCACTCTATGGGGCAATGTTGGCGGATGTCGATTATGTGATTATGGGGGCTGGGATTCCAATGCAAATTCCCGGTGCGCTGGATAACTTCGTCACGCATCAAGCATCCGATTATCGCCTAGATGTGAAAGGTGCAGGTGATGAAAGTATCATCTATACATTTGACCCTCAAACATCCTATCCCAATGCGGCAGAGATTGTCAGCGACCTCAAGCGACCCTTATTCTTGCCAATCGTGTCATCTGTCGTGCTGGCACTCGCGCTGAGAAAACGAGCCAATGGTGAAATTAATGGCTTCGTGATTGAAATGCCTGTTGCTGGTGGACATAATGCACCGCCGCGTGGTAATTATCCCATTAATGAACGTGGCGAACCGGTCTATGGTGAAAAAGACGAAGTGAAACTGGCTAAATTTCGTAAAATGGAATTGCCATTCTGGTTAGCAGGAGGGTATGGCAGCCCTGAAAAACTACAAGAAGCGATAGATGACGGCGCACAAGGCATTCAAGTTGGAACAGCCTTTGCCTTTTGTGACGAATCGGGCTTCGATAAAATTGTGCGCGAAAGAGTCGTCGCACAGGTGCTAGAAGGTGAAGCTGAGGTTGTGACTAGCTCGACAGTCTCCCCGACAGGATTTCCCTTCAAAGTCGTACAAGTACCGGGGACCTTATCCGATTCTGAGGTCTACGAACGTCGTAATCGTATCTGTGATATTGGCTATTTGCGTCATTTGTATAAAGATGAAAAGGGACGGATTGGCTATCGTTGTCCGGCTGAACCAGTTAAAGCCTATGTTAAAAAAGGTGGCACAGAAGCAGAAACAGTTGGGCGAGCCTGTCTGTGTAATCATTTAGGCGCGGCGGCTGGACTGCCACAAATTCGCAAAGATGGCTATCATGAACCTGTTATTGTGACTTCCGGCGATGATTTGCCACAGATTACGCGCTTTATCCCCGAAGGACAAGCACACTACACGGCAAATGATGTTCTTGATGTGCTTCTTGGTGTGTAACGCTAAATTAGAGGGTGTGGTCTCATACTGCGCCCTTTTTTATATCCACCTGAGATAATTTCCCTCTTTGGTTATACAAAGGTATCTGGAAAACCGCTACAATGCCTGCATGATTCACTTTGATTATTGAGGCAATATGGCAGAACACAGTCCAACACAGAAAAACCCATTATGGCGATTGATAAATTACATGCGCCCATTTCGCGGGCGCACTATTACAGCAATCACATTCTCTATCTTGAACAAAATTTTCGATATTGCCCCACCAATGCTGATTGGTGTCGCTGTCGAAATTGTTGTCAACAGAGAAGACTCATACTTTGGGAAACTAGGCATTGAGTCTGTCGAAAACCAGTTGGTGGCACTCGGCGTTCTAACTTTGATTATCTGGATAATGGAATCACTGTTTGAATATGCCCAGCGCATATGGTGGCGTAATCTCGCGCAAATGCTTCAACATGAGATGCGTGTCGAGGCATATAATCACGTCCAAAACCTTGAACTTGCCTATTTTGAAGACCGCAGTACGGGCGGCTTGATGTCTATATTGAATGACGATATTAATCAGCTTGAGCGTTTTTTGGATGTCGGTGCCAATGACCTGCTGCAAGTCACGACAACAGTGCTGATTATTGGCGGATTGTTTGTGATTACCGCGCCCTCAGTCGCATGGATGGCGATAATCCCGATGCCATTGATTGTCTACGGCTCAATCTGGTTTCAGAAGAAACTCGGGCCCCGTTATAGTGCCGTGCGCGAACAAGTGGGTATGCTCAATAGCCAATTATCGAATAACCTCAGTGGTATTGCGACTATCAAGAGTTATACCGCAGAAAATCATGAAGTTGAGCGTATTCGCCGCGAGAGTAACACCTATCAAGAGCGTAACCGTGCGGCAATTCTGCTGAGTTCGGCATTTTCGCCCTTGATTCGGATGCTCATTGTATCGGGCTTTATCGCCATTATGGTCTTTGGCGGACAACTCGCGCTGAGTGGACAACTCAATATCGGTCTTTACAGTATACTCATCTTCATGACGCAACGCTTGCTGTGGCCTCTAACACGTC
>JAUZRW010000261.1 GCA_030950085.1 Anaerolineae bacterium | reverse complement strand
AAGGGGTAAGCCCCATATGAGACGTGGGCTGATAGCTTGTATCAAGACTGGCTAGACGCGGTTTCAACCCCCCGAAGGGGTAAGCCCCATATGAGACGTGGAATCAATTCCAGCCGACTTATGCCGAAATATTGTTTCAACCCCCCGAAGGGGTAAGCCCCATATGAGAGTGGATGGACGAAGAGACGCTGGAAGACTATGAAAAGTTTCAACCCCCCGAAGGGGTAAGCCCCATATGAGACTCGTTCACCCCTTGTAGCATCATCAAATCCTAAAGTTTCAACCCCCCGAAGGGGTAAGCCCCATATGAGAGCCTCTTTGACTTACACACAATACTATATCTTATTTCAGTACAAAAAGCAAGCGGTTTTTGTGGACAATTTGTCTATTATCGGGCATTACAAAAAACCAACCAAAAACGGTGGTGTTTTTGTCAACGTTTGTAGATTTTATCCCCGAAAAAGACCCCCTCTTCTCGTCTCAGCGCATCGCAGCGCCTGTATACGCGCTTTCCGACCTCGTGTCATGCTTTGAGGCAATCTGTGAGTCTTGTAAGTTGGGTTATAATAGTGGCATGGTCATAGGAGGCGACTATGCGACTATCATTAGAAAATATGTTAAAACAACGGACGCATCGAGATTTGGAACTGATTGCTCGCGCTCACAAACTGCCCTTTTCGCGGCGTTACCCGAAAGCGCAGGGATTACATGACTTAACGACGGCTTTGTGTGGCGAACATTTCGAGAAAGCCTTCCAGAATCTGACAGATGAAGAGCGTGACCCCTTGCGAGCATTACAGGCAGCAGGGAAGTATATGCCCCTGTATTTATTCACCTTATACTTCGGCGAAATTAATCTATATAAGCCGTGGCGTAGAAGCCAAGCAAAAACCATCTCCAAAAATCAAGCGGAAATGCGACAGCATCCATGGCGCTATCCGACTTCGGTAGCGGAAAAATTGTATCAATTGGGCTTCATCACGATTGTCGATAAAGAAATGGTGGTCTTATGTGACGATACGCTGCATTTATTATCGCCGTTGCCCTTGCCGCAAGCGATAGATTGGCAGGGGCAAAAACCACTTTCGACACCGCAAACCTTATTGACCGATATCGCCGTTTTAATCGGCACATTGATGAAAATTGATGTGCGCCCACAATGGGAACGTTGGTTGCCACCGTCTGCCCTCAAAGCAGTCAATGAACGGCTCATTATTAAGGAAGGCTGTTTAACCCTACCCCCGAAGCCTCAAGGTGGCGATAAAAAGCTGATTCGGAGTGAATTACAAACGGGACGCTTGCGCTGGCTGCATTATTTGGCACAGGTCAGTGGATTAATCAGCATCCAAGCGGGTTTGCTAAAACCGACAGTTGCGGCATGGCAGTGGCTGGGTCAAAAGCACGATTCACAATGGCAATATCTGATGCAATCGATTGAAGTCGATTTGAAACAACGAGACCGCTTGTGGGATGTCTTCCGCTTTCCAGAAATCAGCCATCATTTGTGGGTGATGTTGATGGGCATACTGCAAAAAATGGACGGGTCACAGAGTTATAAAGTGCGTGATTTGCTGGTCACATTGCGTCCCTATTGTCTGGGTGAGGAGTATCTAGCGCGTCATGTGGGCTATTTAGTACGCGATATCTTGCAATGGAGCGGCTTAACGGTGATGACACAGGGTAAATTTTTCCTTGCAGCACTTCATTTTGAGGGTGATGTTGATGAAAACGCGACAATAGAAACACAGTATCAAAGCAATGGGCGCGATGTGTGGCGTTATCGCATCACCTTAGCTCAATATCCTGCCACAGCACCACTTGCCGCGTTGTTATCATGGGCAAGTGTCGAAAATGGACAATTATTTGTGGATATTGACGCTGTGCGAGATGCCGTTCAGCAAGGCTTGGATGCTGCCCGTATCGTTCAAGTTTTGGCAGATTTACGTCATACACCACTTGAAGCAGCCGTTGTCCAACAAATTCATGAGTGGGGCAAGCAAACACAGCATCTCACGTTACGGTCTATGGTGGTCTTATCATCACCCGACAAAGAAACACTCAATCGAATTCGGGGCGATTGGCGACTGCGCCGCTTCCTGGCTGAACCACTATCAGCGCATCATCTAGCTGTTCAAGCTGAGTCTATCAATCCACTATTACAACATCTCGAACGGCGCAACCTGCCCGTTTCGACCTTTGTACAAACGCCATCTAAGCGGCGAGTGCATGAGCAAATGAATAGCGATATGGCAGAATATTTGCTCTTAGCCGTGCGCGTTTATCAGCAACTAGAACGAATGGTGACACCCTCTGTCCACATACCCGCCGCTCTATCACAATGGCTTAGGCAGCACTTGGATACATCGCAACCAGACAAAATAGAGCAGCTTGCCAATGCCCTGATAGATACATTGCAACATCATCTTTCGGGCAAGACAGCCTCAGCAGGCGGTATACAACAAGCTCATGCTGATGCTATTCAGCAAAGGGTTCAAGATGCCTATGATAATCAGTCTGCCATTACTATTGATTACTATAGTCCGTATGAAGACAAAACAACAACGCGCACGATTGAACCGATGATGCTCTACGAGTCAAGGGGTGCGTGGTATGTTGAGGCATTTTGTCAATTAGCGGATGATACACGTACTTTCCGCATTGACCGTATTTTGGCGTGTGCCGTCGCTACACCTGATGATTCTTCTGCATGGCAAAGTGCATGAAAAACTATCTCAGAATAAGCGCATCACCCTGTATTCGCGGAGAAATCGCGTTTCAATTCGGGATAATAGACGAACAAGAGCGTAAGGTGTCGTGCCAATTGAAGTTGCGTATGAAATCCTGCTCGGATTCGCATTTTTCGCAACTCATCTCCTAATGTCATTGACATATCTTG
This sequence comes from Anaerolineae bacterium, assembly GCA_030950085.1. Lineage (GTDB taxonomy): Bacteria > Chloroflexota > Anaerolineae > Aggregatilineales > Phototrophicaceae > JAUZRW01. The sequence continues at coordinate 409 of JAUZRW010000261.1, read as the reverse complement.
TCACTCCTGTCGATGTTATCTTAGTCGCAAAACCTGATGAGGAACAAGCGTCAGGATCTCAGACCCTTCATAATAGATAAATGCCTTAGTGTGGCACACAATTATGCCGAAAACACGGGAGAATAATACGCTCACGGTACAAGTCTGTTGGAGAGCGGCGCATGGATTGACCGCGAACGCGGCATTTCCACACGCAGTGTGGCGAGGCGTTTAGCCGCGCTACGAACGCCGCGCCCGCAAACAGGAAACTTTGCCTAGAAAATATTCATAGGACTTTCGCTTGAAGCGAAGAGATAGTATATCATTGAGAGCATGATAAGGAAAAAAGAGTACATCGAATATTTAATCAGTACGCCAGTGAACTATACCTGTAGCAATCTTGCCAAACATTTGGAGGATGTCAGTCATG
>JAUZRW010000260.1 GCA_030950085.1 Anaerolineae bacterium | reverse complement strand
TGAATTGGGCGCGAGTCGTTAAACCCACAAAAATAGTGACCGTCGTAATCGCAACCGCAGCAATGGCAAACATCGCCATCAAAATACCAAATCGTAAGCTGTAAAACATTACTTGACCTTGTTCAATAATCGCATTATTTTATTGTACAGTATATGATACGCATGATGTGAAATGGCTACTGTAGGTTGAAATCTCTCATCTCATTCTTTGCGTTCTTTCATTCTTTGCGTTACGCTTTTTTGAAAGGTGAATAATGATAGATTTTCGATTAAATACGCCGTTCTAAGAAGCGATAACCCACACCATACACTGTTTCAACATAATGCGGATTGGTATGGTCGTGTTCAATTTTCTTGCGGAGGTTCATCACATGGGCATCGACTGTACGTTCTAAACCTTCATAATCGTAACCGAAGGCACGCTCAACGAGTTCTAGCCGCGAGAAGGCACGTCCGGGTTCTTTGGCAAGTGTTTCGAGTAATTTGAATTCTTTTGGGGTCAGATGAACGACTTCACCTTCAATAGCGACTTCGTGACGGGTGAGGTTGATAATTAAATCACCAAATTCGAGTTCTTTTTGACCATTATGGAGATTGTGTTCTTGTATCCGACGTAGAACTGTTTTTACACGAGCTACCACTTCACGCGGACTAAAAGGTTTGGCAATATAGTCATCTGCGCCGAGTGCAAGACCGCGTAGTACATCTTCTTCGGTGGCTTTTGCCGTTAGTATAATGATAGGCACACTGCTTTCGAGCCGCAGCAAGCGACAAATATCGAGTCCGCCAAGATTTGGCAGCATCAAGTCAAGTACAATAAGGTCAGGCTGCATACTGCGAGAGAGGTCGAGACCGGTATAACCATCGTTGGCGACTTCAACTTTGTAACCCGCTTGCCGTAAATAAAGGCGCAGTAAATTGGCAGTTTTAACATCATCTTCTACAATGAGTATTTTATCCATAAAATTTAGCCTATATCTAGTTTTATGTTTTAATGCTATGTGAAATGTGGTCAAGAATATGGTTTCTAAGGATATTGATGATTTATGTAGGGGCGCAAGGCCTTGCGCCCTTATGGTAAATACCAAATTTTGTACTAGAAACTCAGTTCCACATAAGCATTTTTAAGAAAATTTCGACGCAAGTTATGAAGATTGCATTGTGATTTCATGATTTTTCTAGTGCATTATGCGCTGATGTTAAATATATATCAATGATTTATGAAATTCTGATGAAGGCGATATCAGTAGAATGTGAAGATATGCTTGTAATATAATTGAAAATGAGGGTCAATGAGCAAGGTATCACAATTGAAAATTAACTATTACGCGCTTCTGGCTGTCATATTGGCATTTTTCGCCTTTTTCATGACGGCTCTCGTTAGCCGCACAGTATTTGAGCGTTTGCCGCATCTCGAAGATGAAATCGCTTATCTTTATCAGGCTAAGATATTCGCAGGTGGGCAGATTGTCATTGAGCAACCGCAACCCCGACAAGCATTCTGGCAACCTTTCGTCATTGACCATAATGAATCCGGCAATCGGTTTGGCAAATATACACCGGGTTGGTCGGCTGTTTTGGCGCTCGGTGTTTTACTTGGTCAAGCATGGGTGATTAATGGCTTTTTGGCAGCATTGACAGTTGCTTTAGTCTATCGTCTTGGGCATGAGGTTTTTAGCCCTGATGTTGGGATTATCGCGGCAATTCTGACAGCGTTTTCTCCGGCGGCATTATTGCTTAATGCGACATTGATGGCACATACGGCAGCCTTGTTTTATACGACATTGTTCATATACGCTTATTGGCGACTCTCACACAAGAAACGGGCTGTGGTGTGGGGCGCAATTGCCGGAATCGCACTCGGACTACTCGCGGCTTCGCGCCCTCTCACGACGGTTGCTATTGGTTTGCCCTTTATTGTCTGGAGTGGGCTACGGTTGATAGCCCTATTCATCGAGAATTATCGCTTAAGTTGGGCAGAGGGCAGCCCCGCAATGATTGCCATGCTGAAACCTCTGTTAATGCTTACCGCTTGTACGCTGGTGCTGGCAACTTCGATTCCCCTCTTTAATTATGCAGCGACCGGCGATTCCTCGCAAAACCTCTATGAATTAGTTTGGGATTATGACCAAATTGGCTTTGGCGAGTGCTGCGGACGCAACGGTCATACACTGGAAAAAGGCTTCAATCATGCTGGTTTTGACCTCACACTGACAGCATCAGATTTATTTGGTTGGCAATTAGAACCGATTACGCCGCAATTGATTGCCCATTTTCAGACTCAGGCGAATAATTTGCCTGTGCGAGGTTATAGTTTTTTCTTGTTGCCGTTGGGAGTTATCACCGGATTATTTGCTTTCCGACAGGGACAAAAACGACAAGATATCTTAGTGCTAATCGGTGCTATCATCATTTGGAGTATGGTCGCTCTGGCATGGGTACTATTCCCGAAGAATCTAAACTATGAAATTGGTGATTCTACAGTGGCACAACTATTGAAAACCACGCCTGCTATTATCCGTGACCCATCATTTGCATGGATTTGGTTTCGAGTAGCCATGATAGGCTTACTGTTTCCACTAATATTATGGGTACGCTGGCAACACAATCCACAAATTCCCTATACATGGCTGCTGCTGAGTATCGTACTCGGCATTGTCTTGGTGCAAATGTTGTACTGGATAGGCTCACAGCGTTACAGCACACGCTACTACTACGAAGCACTGACGGCGGCGGCTTTACTGACAGCCTTACCGTTGGCGTGGCTTGCTCAGAAAGTGAATCGCCCGCTTGTGATAGGGGCAGTGTTGTTATTGACTGTCGTCACGTTGTATCACTATAGCACACCGCGTATTATGGCATTGTATCGCTTCAATGGGATTAGCTCTGAACTGATTGCAGGGGTAGAAGAACGTCGTACAGATGATAGCCCTGTGCTGGTCATTATCAATGGCGATGCCACAGGTGATAATCGGGTACGCTGGCGAGCCTATGCCGCATTGATGGCAGTTACAAGCCCTTATCTCGATAGTGACATTGTGGGCGCACGCGATTACGGGTCATCAGGAATGCGCGAACAAATAGTCGCACAATTCCCGAACAGACAAATTATTGAAGTTCAAGCTGCTGGTAATGATACGTGGTTTATAGACGACATAGACGAAAATGAGTAGACAAACGATGTATATTAGGAAATCTGAAAAGGGCTTGAAAGAAGACGAAGCACAAAGAACGCTAAGAATCGTTAGGCAAATGTATTGAATTTGCGTTAAAATAAGACAAAATTCTGACAATCACGCCCGAAACTTCTCACTTGTTCGTGCGTAGTAGTGTATAGACTGCTGTTAAGTAGAGTAGAAAGTAGACCGTTATGGCTGAAAATGAACAAGAAATCGACGTAAATGCAGATGTGACAGAAGAAGAAAATGACGAAACGCCGATGGAAAGATTCTTCTTTCATCAACGGCGTGCGTTAGAAGAAACAGGTAAAGCTCTTGAGGCGCTACTACCGCCTGACTTCCGCAAACATGGTGGCGAAGCGAGTCGTGAGTTCGCTAAAGGGTTTCGCGTTTTGGTTGATGTGACTATCGACAACCTGAAGAGAGTCAGCGAAAAAGAGGACGAAGACGAAGAATACGACGAAGAGGTAGAGAACGAAGAAGAAACTGAAGTGAAAGCTGAGGTTGATGGAGGTGATGGCGATAATGGTAATGATGACGATGAACCACCCTCAACGACTGGCAAGACCAAAGTGAAGGTCAAACTGGACTAATTGATAAGGGCGCACATAAGCGCCCTTTTTTATTAGGATGAAGCGAGAAAATCCGTTATTCGCGCTTTGCTCTTACTGGTTTTCTGCTTCTTTATCGTAGAATCGAATATTCAGATTCGGCGGTTCAAACTTGGCGGATAATTCCAAATCATGAAGAACAGAGGGCAAGATGATATTACGCCGATAGGGACCCACACGCAGCGTAATTTCATCAGATTTGCGGAACATATCCACATCACCTTTTTCTGCGAAACCAAGCGGCACGGTCATGACATAACGCGCCCCGTCATCGGCATTGTTTACTTTCTCGATGCGGTGTGATGACCCATCAAAGAGACGGCCAGCCGGATTTCTATCGCCATAGAGTTCATCTGCCATACGCCGCAGCAAATCCAGCCCGCCCATTTCTTCACGGAAGAGAGGGGCAGTGTAAACGGGTAAGCCACCGAAAGCCTCTGTGATAAATTGAATGTTTTCCTTCTGACGTTCCTTCCATTTGATAAAGAAGGGGTCAGTAATTTCATCAGGGAAAACGCGGTTCACGAGTACGGCATCTGTCGCATAGCCATAGAGGTTCAAATAGGTAAAAGTGCGTTGTGTCTCGCGGATGACCATTTTCTCTGGGTTAACAATAAGGCGCATACTGGCAATTTCGGGGTTCGTGAGCAATGCCCGTACATTTTCTAGCATATCGAACAAGTTGTTGACCTGTTTGAAGACATCATCAACATTGATTGTTTCTTCGTCATTATTGTTATTCCGCCGAAAGACCTTACGAACACCACGCACAGTATCAGACACTAATTTGAAACCTTTGGTCAGGCGCATAATACGGTCTAGCCACCAGCGCGTGACATCCGGCAGACTCAGTAAACGAATTGTTTCCGCAGTCGGCGCAGCATCCACAATCAAGACATCAAATTCGCCACGCTGGAAAAATTCATTAATCCATAATAGCGAAGCCCCCTCTTCTAGTCCGGGGATAATCGTCACTTCTTCCGAGACAATTTCTTCTTGTCCTTGCTGGCTCAAAAATGCCGATAGATAAGACTGGATTTTGCCCCAATATTTATCCATCGAATACCGAGCATCAATTTCTTGCGCCCAAAGATTCGGTGCAATTTCTGTCGGTTCAGGACCCACTTTCTTGTTCAGCGAATCGCCTAAGCTATGTGCGGTATCGGTGCTGATAACCAGTGTTTTTTGACCTAATTCGGCACAACGTAAGGCTGTCGCTGCTGAGACGCTGGTTTTTCCTACGCCACCTTTTCCGGTATGTACAATGACGCGCATCGTTTATCCTCTATTTCACAATCTGAATCATAATAAAACATGATACATTGGGTGTATGTATTTCCTATACGAATGATAATGCAAAAAGGTGGCAAACGACAATTGACTCTTATGCGATTCTACCGTTTGTCGGGGTGTAAGAAGCAATCTGTGCTATGGTCATTGACCATCCCCAGCGACTGCATAAAAGAATAGCAAATCGTGGGTCCTACAAATTTGAAGCCACGCTTTTTTAATGCCTTGCTCATAGCTCTTGATTCATCTGTTTCTGCTGGCATGTCAGATAGGGCTTCCCAATGATTGGTGATGGTTTTTCCCTCTACAAATTGCCAGATATAAGCATCGAAACTGCCATACTCTGCTTGAATATCCATAAAAATTTTCGCGTTGCTGATGGCACTCTTGATTTTGAGTCGATTACGAATGATTCCGGCGTTCTGCATCAGTTCTTCTACTTTGGTATCATCATAGTTTGCGACTGTTTTGATATCAAAATTATCAAATGCCTGCCGAAAATTCTCACGTTTGCGTAGAATCGTTATCCAACTTAAGCCAGCTTGCATCCCCTCTAATACCAATTTCTCAAAAAAACGACCATCATCATGCACAGGTCGCCCCCATTCTTCATCGTGGTATTTTATGTATAGTGGGTCATCGCCACACCACTTGCACCGCACAGTCATTTTTATTCCCTTCTGATGGCAGTCACTAAATAAACAATCGCAATTTTTCAAAATCGGCTTTAATCATATCTTTCTTGCTGGCTGCATAGAGCGCCAACGCCGGATGAAACATCGGCAGGACATGAATCTCACCATAGGGTAATTGTGCCTTAATCAGTTTGCCGTGTTGGTCACTGATTTTGCCCTTTTTCTCCGGCACATCCAATTTCTTGAGAATGTACTGCATGGCAAAGCGCCCTAATGTGACGATGACGGCAGGTTGAATAATATCGAGCAGTTGGTCAGCAAATTTCTCGTAAAATTGCAATTCTTCTGGCAAGGGGTCACGGTTTTTAGGCGGACGGTCTAGCAAAATATTCGTCAAAAAAACATCTTCGCGCTTGATGCCGACTCCTGCTAACCATTCTTCTAATAATTGACCTGATTGTCCCACAAAAGGTTTTCCAACTTCTGCTTCAAGATGACCCGGTGCCTCACCCATGAAAAAAATATTCGCGTCGGGATTGCCCTCGCCGATGACTGGAAAATAGCGATTCTCATTGCGAAACTGATACAGGGGTGAGTCCGTTGCACCTACAAGTTCAATTCGTAAGTCTTTGAGCGCCTCTTGTTTTTTGTAGATGACTTCGGGGTCTGCCTGTTTTTTGAACGACGAATGGGCAGGGAGTTGGCTTTTCATGGTCTCAATTAATTTTTGCACATCATAGCCAAACCGTTGATGACTGACTTCGATGGCATTACGCCGTGAGAGCGAGGCAATCGTAGCGGGTAAATCATCGGGGCTAGGCATTTTTGCGCCACCCACCAATACCGGAATGACCAATTTATCGTGCTTCAAGGCACTCTCAATCTCAATTCGCACAAAATCATTCCACAAGTCGAGTCGTCGTTCGCCCTCGGCATTAGCGAGTGTTAACCAGCGCGAACCTATTATCGCTAGGAAAATATCACAAGTTGCAACAGCATCTTCTAAAACTTGTACAAAATCTTGTCCCGGTTCGATGCTGCTGATATCCATAAAAATATCATCAGGACGAAAATGTTGTACCAAATGGTCATACAGTCGCCCAACATGACCTTCGCTATCTGCCCGTCGATAATTGATGAAAATGCGGCTCATGCTGAAACATTGCTCCCTTAATGAGTATTGAACATATATTCTAATTATAATCTTGATAGGTATTTTCGCCAAGAATCGGTGTTAATACCCAACTTCACGATTCAGTTGATTATACAATGGGCGTTTTTCGAGGTAGCGGTCTAAATTTACCCTGAAAACTTCTGCCGCTTTCTCGTGATAATTATCGACCATGCCGGAAACATGAGGGCTGATAATGACATTATCCATCTGCCATAATGGGCTAGTAGATGGCAAGGGTTCTTCCTCGAAGACATCCAATGCCGCACCACCGATTTTCTCTTGTGAGAGTGCCGTAATGAGGGCTTTCTCATCGACCACTGCGCCGCGTGCAATATTGATAAGCACAGCTGTATCTTTCATCATGTCTAATACGCGCTCGTTGACCATATGGCGCGTATTTTCTGTGAGGGGCGTTGTAATCACCAAATAATCACAGTCCGATGCCATTGTTCCAATTGCCTCACCGGGATAAATCCGTTCGGGAATGACACCTTCTGCATCGCCGTGTCCTTCAGGGATATAGTCTGTCGGTGCTGCGGCTGGATTTTTGGCATTTCGTTTTGATGCCAGCACAGTCATGCCGAGATGGTCTGCAATACGGGCAAGCTCACGCCCAATACTGCCGTAGCCTGCAATACCGACTGTTTGATGCTGCAAATCAGTAGGCACGAAAATTTCATAGCGATTGTCTGCCCATGTGCTTTCGCGTTGGAAATTCAGCATTTTTGGCAATTTGTAATTAAATGCCAGCATCATCATGAGGCAGTAGTTGGCAATTTGTGTCGCATGGATACCGCTTGTGGATGTGACGGTGACATCTTCGGCTTGCACGATGCGATACTGCAAGGCACGTTCCATCCCTGCCGAATGCAGTTGAATCCAGCGTAGCATGGGTGCATCTTCTGGTTCTGGGAAAGTGCGCGTAGTATACAGTACCTCTGTTGTAGCCCAAATAGATGCTGGCACATCCGGAAAATGCTTTATGACATTCAAACGGGGTGACACATTGCGGATAGTCTCCATAATCTCGTCGGAGAAATCCATTGCCACCACGACATTAATTTTGTCCTCGCCCATTATTTGCTCCTGTGCGTAGCGCGTAAGTAACGATTGTGTTATAAACCTGAGAATGATTACGTCGATTGTACGCGCTATGGCATGTAGATACAACTTGTCAAACAAGGATGGATGAATGGGACTATTAGACGGTAAGGTTGCTTTGATATTTGGTATTGCGAATAATCGCTCGATTGCATGGGGCATCACCAAGGCATTTGCGGATGCTGGGGCGACGATTGCCCTCAGTTATGCGATGGAATCACTGGAAAGGCGGGTGCGCCCTCTAGCGGAAGAGATTGGGTGCGATTTTATGGAAGAATGCGATGTGACGGATGATGCCGCACTAGATGACGTGTTCAAGAAGGTTGAAGAGCGTTTCGGCAAGATTGATATTCTGGTACATTCGGTAGCCTTTGCTAATCGTGATGACCTTGGCGGACGTTTCGTTGATATTTCGCGGGATGGTTTCAAGATGGCGCTTGATATCAGTGCGTATAGTTTGATTGCCATGGCAAAACGGGCAGAACCCTTGATGTCGGATGGGGGAAGCATCATCAGCCTGACATATTATGCCGGCGAAAAAGTGATGCCGGATTATAATGTTATGGCAGTCGCTAAAGCCTCGCTCCAAATTATGACGAAATACCTCGCAAAAGATTTGGGACCCAGCAAAATTCGCGTCAATACGATTAGCGCGGGTCCCATCAAAACACTGGCTGCGGCGGGGATTCCGGGCTTCAAAGATTTATTGCGACACTTTGACCATGTTGCCCCACTTGGCGAGATGATAACGATTGAAGATGTTGGCAATGCGGCATTATTTCTCGCGTCTGATTTATCGAAGATGATAACGGGCGAAATTATGCACGTTGATAGTGGCTATAATGTGCTGGGGTTGACAGCCACACGAGAAGAAATCCAAGCAAGAGAGTAAGTCGTTAACGGGCGAACACAGCACGAGTTCGCCCAAAATCTTGGCTTAGGTACGATTATTAGGAGACGGCTCAACGACAATTTGTGCCACGCGATATTTGCGCTGATTGAACCAGCCTTTAGATTCTTCATCAAATGTTTCGTAAATTGTGACCATTGTACCCAATGAATCCATGATATAGCGAGTCATCCACTTGCCACTCTCTTGTACATTGCGCCAATAAGCTAGGCGTGCCTTTTTGTCTTTGCCATTGACGTAGCCCCGAATCTGACTCGGTGACTTATCTTTGATTTCTTCCGCCATTTGGTCGCGCTCTTGTTTATTGAGATATGCCATAGAATACTGCTCCTGTTGTTTTCCAAAAAACGAATCTGATTGTATATTGTAGATGGCAACAGGTCATTATTCAACTTGAATTGAAATAAGTAAATCATGTCTGATATTTTTAGTGTCGAAGGCATCAATGCCTATATTCGTAATTTGCTAGAACACGATGCCCCATTGCAAGATATATGGGTACGGGGCGAAGTGAGCAATATGAAACGCGCCGCATCCGGTCACTGGTATTTTACGATTAAAGATTCACGCTCACAGCTAAAATGTGTCATGTTTCGTAGTCATGCTGAACGCCAACATATCCAACCCAATGATGGCGAAGCGGTTCGGGTGCATGGCAAAATCAGTGTTTATGAACAACGCGGCGAATACCAACTCTATGCTGATGAACTACAACTTGCGGGCGGAATCGGTGACTTATACCAGCGTTTTGAAGCAGTCAAACGTCAATTGGAAGCAGAGGGCTTGTTTGATAGAGAGCGCAAACGTCCCTTACCAGAATTTCCTCTGCGAATAGGGGTTGTGACTTCACCCGACGCAGCAGCTTTCCGTGATATCCAGAACGTGCTGACGCGGCGTTTTCCATTGGCAACTGTGATTCTTAGCCCAACATTAGTACAGGGCAATGATGCTCCCACGTCGATTATCAAGGCGATTCAACGCTTGAACCAATTTCAGGCTGCTGATGTGATGTTGATTAGTCGTGGCGGTGGCAGTATTGAAGATTTGTGGGCATTCAATGATGAACAAGTCGCCCGAACGATTGCCATGAGTGTTATTCCGACGGTGAGTGGAGTCGGTCATGAGACCGATTTTACGATTGCTGATTTTATAGCCGATGTCCGTGCGCCAACTCCTTCGGCGGCGGCTGAATTAGCGACACCGAATATCGCCGACCTCAAGATTGATATTGACTATCTAGCAGGTGAATTGAGCAATCAACTTAAAAAATCGTTTGCTGATAAAACTGCCTTACTGGAAAATGCCAATCAAACCTTGCGCCACACATCACCCGAACGTACTTTACACGAGTATCGGCAGCGTATTGATGACATAAGCGAGCGTATCGGCAATCAGCAAGGGCGCTTTTTGTCGCTACTGCGTGAGCGTTTAGCAGGGCAGATGAAGGCTTTACATGCCGCGAATCCAGATGCACTCTTGCAACGCGGCTATGCAATTGTGACAAGTTCGGATGATGGTAAAATCATAACGGATGTTGCCGATGCACCAACAGGAACACGTCTCACGATTAGACTAAAATCGGGTGAATTAAAAGCACGTACTGAGGATGCACAAAGTCATGAGCAATACAAACGAACTCCCTTTTGATGAACTCTCTTTTGAAGCAGCCTATACAGAATTGCAAGCTGTTATCGAAAAATTAGAATCCGGTGAATTATCGCTAGACGAATCGGTCAATCTATATGAACGAGGGCGATTGCTCTCACTACACTGTCAAAGTTTGCTTGATAATGCTGAATTGCGGATTAAACAAGTCAATCAAGATGGTAGTTTGAGTGATTGATAGCCATATGACGCTTTATCCCAAGTTATCCCAAGTGGAAATTTGGGATATATAAGGGCTTATAGGGGTCATAATAGGTTGGTATATAAAGGTTTATGACCATTTGTTATTTTTTTGTACTTAATGTTTGTATTAAGGGGTATCTTTGATAGAAAAAGATGGGGATTTTCGTATAGTTGGAAATCCGACAATCAAAATGCCACTAATCAAGAGATAGTCATCTTCAAAAATTCTCTGTGCCTCTGATTCTCCGCGTCTCTGCGTTATGCTTTTCCTTGAAGTATTGCAACTTATCGCCCTCGTTTCACGTATACGGTCATAAGAAATAATCCCAAACATCTTTATGGACTTGTATTTGAGGGGTAGTATCATGGACAAACGGAAACATCGTAATATGAAGTGGAATCGGATTCTGCAATGGGTCATTATTGCGCTCATCATCAGTATTGTTGTCGGCAAATTTAACTTGTGGGCATTTTGGTGGATACCTTTTCTGTTCATCGGTCTTAATCGTTGCGGATGTAGCTGGAAAACTTGCAGCATTGACCAAGACAAACGTAAGCACTACGACGACGACGATGATATAGATTATGTCTAAGAGACAGATGTCCTACGGGGCGTTTTTGACTTAGCCTGTAAATAGCGAATTGTAGTCGTTGTCTGAGTCATCATCGAGCAAATCGTCTAGTGATATCAGTTCACCATCGTTCGAGACACCGAGTCGGCGATTGGCAAGTTCTTCTTGTAAGTAAGCGCGGTCATCGGGGGATAGTTGGCTCATAATGTGCTGTAACCGTCTTGGGTTTTGGTCAAAGTCTGCCAGAAAATCATTTTTGCGCTTATTTTTGTACTTAGTCGATGACCCTGAATTGCGCTCAACGAGTGTGCCGATGCCTGTGATGAGGGCAGTCAGCATGACTATGGGTGATGAACACACGACAGCCGCCGCTAGACCGATGCCGAGACTATAGGCTGTTGAGCCATTAGGAAAGCCCGCACCGAGAATCATGGCAAAGAAAAATATGCCAAAAAAGCCCAGCATGGTATATAAAGACCCCTTGAAAATACGGCGCATCATAACCGTCTCCAAT
>JAUZRW010000026.1 GCA_030950085.1 Anaerolineae bacterium | reverse complement strand
GCCCAAGATGCAGCAGTCTTGTCGGGCTGTGATTTGCTTTTTGCCACTGGCATCAATGAAGATGAGCGCCAACTCTATCGTGACATTGGCTTCATGGATTCAGGTAGCATTGTCAATTATGCCGAAATTAGCGAAAAAGATTACCAAGCAGATGAATCACTCACACAATCTGTTTTGGTGATTTGACGAATCACTTACTTTGGCGACAATACAATCTTAACCGGTGAAAACAAAGCGTGCGCCATGAGCCTCTTGGGGTAAAATCGTATCTGACTTGCCAATTAATGTCAGTTGATAGGGAACAGCCCCATACTGGTTTAGATAATCTTGTTCTGTATCATCATGGGCTGTTGCGACTGTTATTGTGCCACTTGCGAGCGCAAAAATCGCCGTGCTATCTTGTACAAGTGGTGATGTGCCGACAATCGACGTATAGCGTTTGACAGCTTCCTCAAAATCTTGCACCAATATCCGCACATCGGCAACCCCTTGAGCAGTGTTTCGATGTTTGATATTATCGCCCTCAGCAGGGACGCGCAAAATACGCGGCGTTTCGTCGGTGATAACAAAGGGATTGCGTCCCTCATCCAAACTAGACATTTTCCACTTCAAGACTTCACCATCAGTACGGGTACGGCTACCTGCTTTAATATCGCTAGCATTGATACCAGCCGCACGCATTCGCGCAATATCCGCCTCTAGCACATCAGAAATGAGCGCAAAGCCTGTATACCCTTCGCTCTTATCGCTACGCACCAAATCATAAAATTCGCCTTCATCAACTTTTTCGGGTTCTACAAAAGCAATCAATTCCAGATAGCTGCCATCATCAAAGACCACTAAGCCATTATGTGTCTGACCAGAGGCATGTTTTCCCCCGTAAAAAGCATTAAATCCACGTTCTTGATAAGTTTCAATCGCGGTAGTCACATCATTTACGCTAATGACGATATGGTCGATCGAAAGTGCCATGTTATGTCCTCATTTATGGGTAACGGATAGTGGTTGGGCGTGGTGTTGCTGATGGCACAGCCGGCGCTGCTGTCGCAGGCAAAGCGGCTATGTTGGGAGATGGTGTGGGTGATGGCGTAAATGTCCCTGTTGGTGTATCAGTTGGCAAGATAATAGCAGTCGGCGAGCCTGTCGGTGTCGCTGTGGGTAAATACTGGGAAATACATTCTCCAATACTCAAATTGTCTCGCCGTTGATAAATATTGGCATAGCGCCGCGCTTCCTCTTCTGGGATAGGTTGTGGTGGATTAGGAACAGAAATAGTATCTAAGGAAATCTTAATTTGCCAACCAATTTGAATGATGGGCGGCAGTGGCGTGGGAGTATTCTCGTCGTATATCTCATCTGTCGGCAAACGGTAGGTACATAGCCCCGCATAACAGGAGACTGTGACTTCGTGGTTTACACCTGTTGAAGAATAATAGACAGCAAAACAACTATTTTCATCGCCCCTAATATTGATACCCTGCATTTGCGAGAGACCAACCTCAAACAAGTTAAAATCGCGTACAGCCACAAAAACATCGCCGTTGCGGTCTAATATCATATAGGCTTCTTCGGCACGCACTTGTGAAAACCGCAAATCAGTCGCCGGTTGTGCAAAAACAAAGGGGTCACGGTCTACTTTACTGAGAAAATCATCCATTGTGAGAACACGATGCTCAATACCTGCTGAGACAATCAAATTACGCTCAACATCAAGCCCTGTATCTGTGGCATTGGGTTCATTTAAGAAATTCAAACCCAAGCGATTAGCATTAGGCGGCAAAGTTGCGGTTGGCGTAAAAGTTGCCGTTGGAGTGGGTGTTGCGGTAAAAGCACGAATAATCTCGGCTGCTAGGGCAGTTTGCGTGATAGGGTTACGAGTGGGTGCGACGGGTATTGGAGGTGGACCAAAGAAAGTAAAACGGGCAATCATTCCAAATAAAATGAAGAGCGCAACTGTACTGACAATACCGACGATTGCCCCTCGCGTCAGGCGACTAGCCGCAGAAACTTCGGGGATTGCCTGCATGGTAATGACAGAAATTGGCTTGCTCGGATGATGACGAAAGGCTGTTTCAACGATGGCAAGTGCTGCTTGTCGTGCTCCTTCACGCGATAAGGCATCCAAAATATCATCAATGGTGACAACCGCCCCACCTTGCCGACCTGCTTGTGTTAAGCCATTGCTTGCAATCAGTATGGCATCATTGGGTTGAAGTTCAAGTCCGACAGCGCCGCGTGCCATGCCTTCTTCGAGATTTCGCACTTCCCCATCCGCATAGATGGTCATATCAGGATTAATGAGTTTGGGTGTGCCAATGTAGCGGCTCAACATATCCGCATCAGGGTGTTTGAGGGCATCACGGGGCGACATACGCCCTTCTAAAACAGCGATACTGGCAAAATTATGCTCTAAGGTCAATTGCTCGAAGCTATGTGTACTCGCCCGATAAAGATACACGCGGCTATGACCTAGATTCGCAACATAGAGATGTTTATTATTGACGACCAAGGCAACCGTTAATGTCGCTGCGAGTTGGATGTCGTTTTCTTGCCCGACACGTCGCAAGACCTTATGGGCTGTTTCAAAAGCTGAATACAGTAAAGCGGGGATATCAGTTTCTATACTTTCGCTGAGTGTTTGCATCGCACCCGCGATAGCTGCTTCGGGACCTAGGCTACCGCCACGAACAGCATCAGAAACCATGCCAACAGTCAATTTGAGACCGCTAGACGGCGAGAATCGGGCATACTCAGCAGCCGAATCACGATAATTCGGATTGTTGGTATCTTGCGCCCTACCTGTTTGAATCGCTAACATACGGCAATCCTTGTTTGACTATGAACCGCCAAAACGCCAAGAAAAATTCGTGATAATGAAAGATAGCAGTCATTTTGCCAGAACGCGACATATCGGCAAGATTGGCTTATGTCAACAAAAAAATCAAAAGCGCCAATTTATACTGGCGCTTGAATATGTCTCATCGCAGCGCAAGACCTTAATCATCTTCGCGCTTTAGTTGCGTGCCACCTTGTTGGATAACATGCGTGCTTTCATGGGCAATGAGTTTATCGCCATCCGTGGTACCGGGATTGTATTCGCCACTCTTGAAGAAGATATCGCTTCCGGTAGTAAACGCTCGCGCTCCGAGTGATTCGCTGAGTGCATCAGCCTGACTATCGGTATGGACTTGTACATTGGAGAAGTCATGACCTGTTCCGGCTTCCATCTTCGCCTGTATGCCACCATCAAGCGCTTGCCCACCACCAGTATTGCGAATCTGGTCTTCGATATCGCCGCCTACATCAAACGATTTGCTCATATCTGTAGCATTACGTTGGATACGTTGCGGCTGTAGCATTTCTTCTTCTTCCTCTTGGCGTTGGATACGTTGCGCCTGTAATTCTTCTTCCTCTTCCATCGGCTGGCGCTGGAGACGTTGCATGGCTAAGTCATCGTCGCTCATCTCAGCATCATCCATGCGCTGAATACGTTGTGCCTGTAATTCTTCCTCTTCCATGCGCTGTGCAGATTCTGCCTGTCCACCGCCGGACACAATTTGTTCGGCGACAGAATCAGCTTCTTTTTCGTACTGGTCATTGGCATCCGTGACAGTCATCTTTGTTTGGACAACAGTACCTTTTGCTCCTGTCAACAAATTAGTTGTAGCTTTATTGCCTATCATTTGTTGCAAGTCAAGGGGTCCAGCCGTTCGCAAATCAAAGGGCTTTTCTTGTTCTTGGACTTCGGGGGTGCTTTTATTTCGTTCCGCCTGAATTTTCCGCAGGACATCACGTTCCATGACACTCACTCCTTATCTATTGTATTACATGCTTAGGATAGCATATTTTTATCGAATTACGAAATTTGCACATCAAATGATGCAAATGCTGGTGTTTGTGAGCGAATCAGAAATTCGACTGTTTCGCGGTCTACTTTGACTTCGCTTTGGCTTAAGGGAATTTGAACAATAAAATGGCAGGGTTGGTCTGATGGTTCTAGGATGGTCACATTGACCCCAAAATATAATTCTAGCAAACGCTCTAAGCCTGTCGGAGTGCCGCGCCGCAAGAAAAGCCAGCCAATTTGCTTCAAGACTTCACGTTGTCGTGCTTCTGGGACTTCTGGAACAAGCAATACATCAAACCAACCTGCCAACCACTGCACCCATTCTACTGGAGCCATCTCTGGACCCAGATACTCATCAAAGTTATCAATGACCCATGTAATCGGACTCATAATGGATTCAAAAATGAGTAAATAGCGTCCGAGAAATTCATCATCTTCATAAATAGAGGGTAGGTACTTGAGCCATGTACTTTTATCACGCGGGATACCCGGTGGATAAGTGACATGACCGTTGCTAGTTGGTTCTAGTGATGCGCCTAGCAAACCCAGACGTGGGCGTTCACGTTTTTCTTCAAAGATTTCAATAATTGTCAACAAGAAGGGACCAAAGCGCACATAATCGCCTTCTTGTAGGGGGATTGGGTCACGTCCTTTGAGCTTTTCTTCATTGAGATATGTCCCGTTACTACTATTCAAATCTTCGACATAGTAACGATTATCATCTTGCCATGCAATTCGCATATGCTGGCGACTGATTTCACGGTGATTGAGTGTCATATTATTTTCACGCGAACGTCCCACCCGAAAACCTTGTCGCCCAATGATAACTTCTTGGTCGGCAATTTCGGGTCCATTCAGGCGACATCTCAGTTTAACTTCGCCTTCACCGTCTTCATACGGAAATTTATTAGCCACGTTTTGCCTCTCTTAACTTGGGTTCGCAGTATGGCGATATGAGGCAATGACACCATGCGCGACCAGAGGAATCGTTTGTACCTCAGATTCAGTATTGAAAATGCCGTTGGTATACATCACCGGAAACAGGCGCACAGCACGAATAAACTCGACACCCGGCACTGCTAGTAAAATCGCCATCACATCCGAACTGTACAAATCGCGTCCGAAAGCCCAACCATTGCCATCCATACCGCCTGTAATGGGATTCAGAAAATCGAAGAGACGCTCTTCAATCCGTTGCTTCACCACGTCAGGGTCGTGTCCTCGTCCGGGATGGAAACGCACTTGTGTTTCAACCCATTGATAACTCGGCTCCATGACATCAAGTTGTGTCGAGATGAGTCGCCGTTCATCGAGATAGTGGCTGATTTCTTGCTTGATGTTATCGGGCATCACGAGACTTTCAGGGGCGATAAAGCCACTCAGTCGTGGGACACTCGGAATCACCAGCACCTTGACTTCACCGCGATTGGTTTGTGGGGGTTGTAAGCAGTGGACACGCCCAACACGCCCACGCGCTGCCTCCATCGTGAGATATTCGTAATCGCCAGCCGTAACTGCACGGTGCAAACTCCGCAGATAACTCGGCACCCGTATTTTGGCAGCTTCCAGATTCTCGGCATCTAAGCCACCGACAGCCGACTTCAAGTTACTGACACGCTCAATATATGGGATGCCTGTCTTGAGGATATTCACACCTTTTGAGGCTACATTGCCAGCAGTGCCACCACCAGAGCGATAAGCAAGCATCGTCACATAAGAACTTTTTTCGGGGATATCGCCATATTTTTTAACCTGACCATCGCGCTGTGGCATCGCCAAGCCAAAACGAATCTCGCCTGTTTGACTATTGATGGTATAGTGCTTATCTGTTTCAGAAGAATTGGAAAAATCACTCACTTCTTGCCATTCTTCTTCTGTGCCATCCGGTTTTTGGATGAGAATACGCTCCGGTGCAGCACGAGCGACAACCGGTGTATGCGACAAAAAGAAACGCTGACTCATCGTCCCATCCGCACGCCCTAACAATTCATTAAAATGGCGATTGACATTGGTTGCCTCGGCTGTCCCACCCCAACTTGCGATTGTCAATTGTTCCACTTCGGGAGTAACACCGTACAACTTTTGCTCTTCAGATTCGATTAAGCGCAGACGCACCCAATAAGCCGCTTGGTCGCCACGCACAGCCCGTCGCAATTTCGGTAGCAAAATACGAATGAGACCACTGCGATTGAGACCGAGTGTTTCATCCATGTCGATGTCAACCGTTATCCAGTTTTGCTCATCGCCTAATACTTCAAACACATACGGGGGATTCTTAGGGTCAACACCCGCCCCTTCTGCGGCTTGGACAACCATTTCAAAACCCAGAATATGGTGGCTTAAATCTTGTTCAAAGCCGAAGTAAATAGCATCATTAGCCTGTGGCGGTTCAGAAGCAAATAATTTCACAGTGGACGTACCCGCCTCTAGCGAGTTGACATTATGGCGCTTAAAACTACGCCCATCTACCGCTTGTCCTTCGCTGGTAAAGATATAATTTAATTCTGGGACGAGAATATCCATCGGCGCATCGACACTAAAGACAATTGATTCATCGCTGTCCGTGCGAGTCGTGGCAACCTCTGTCCCGGCAGGGATAGTGACGGTGACAGGTTGTGGGGCAGTCAGCCAAAATGTAACAGGGACTTGTGCCGCCTCTGACTCGCGTAGGCGCATCCCAATCAGTTCCATAAATTTGACATAATTTTTATCCGGCACACGGTTGAGGCGATACAATACGATATCGGTCATCCATGCGAAGAGTTCAAGCAGGGTAATACCAGGGTCACTGATATTATGGTCTGTCCATTCGGGGGCATAGAGGGCAATACGCTGTCGCGCTTCCTCCACAATATCCCCAAAGGCACGGTCATCTAATCGTGGGGTTTCAAAAGCCATTGCTTAACTTGCTCCTTCATCGGCGCTATCCGGTAGTAAGTAATAGGGGAAGACAAGACTACTTGGGTCATGCTCTGCTTTGGGTGAATAAGTAATTTCAATGAGCAATTCACCACGGTCTGTTGCGCCGGGTGTCACTTCAATATCAATGATGTCAATCCGTGGTTCCCACATCGTCAAGGCATCAAACACATAGCGTTCGGCGAGTGTTGCCGTTTTGTTATTGGCAGGATGAAAAATCAGCGAGTGGATTTCGCAGCCGAAGTTAGGACGCAAAACCCGTTCGCCCGGAATCGTATGGATGATAATATAAATGGCTTGGCGGATATCCGAATCGCCTTCAACCATACCAAAGCGGTCACGGTCATTCAAGCGCACCGGAAACGAAAGACCACGCCCTAAAAAACTCGACATAACATCCTCTTATTCATTAGTTAATCGCAACGGTTGAACCTTCGATAGTCAGAGCAGCACTCGTTTTTAATTTTGATGCACCGCTACCTTCTAAATCGAGAGTTGAGTCAGATTTAATTGTGATACCATTACCCTCAATTGTCACTGAGCCATCGGCTTTGATTGTTAAATCGCCAGATGTCTTGATATCGACCATTTTGCCACCGCCATCTAGTGTAATTGAGGTGACACCCTTGGCATCTATAATTTCGATTTTTTCTTCGCCGGATGCGTCATACATCACGATTTTGTTGCCGGCGGGTGTTTGAATAGTGCGGATATTGACCTTATCACTCTTCAGGGTATCGCCAATCACTTGTGGTGGCTTATCTGTTCCATTCCATAAGCCGCCCAACACATAGGGGCGATTGATATTGCCATTCTCAAAAGCGACCAGTACCTCATCGTTGACTTGTGGCAACCAATGAATACCTGATGCGCTTTGACCAGCACCGACACCCGCCAATCGCGCCCAATGACTCTCAAGTTCATTGTCCATCCATGGATATTTGACTTTGACACGCACAATATCGTTTTCATCATCTTTGATATTGGTGACAATCGCTGGAACAACGCCGCGCCAACCACCACCGCCATTTTCGCGGTATGCTCCGGCGGCACCCAAAATCATATCACTCAGCATATGTGCCTTCGCACCTTCGCTGCTAAAGTAGACGCGATATTGATTTTCTTCAATGACATGACGCGCCGATGTAATGAAATATGTGCCATTAAAGCGATCACCGATTTCTTTTACTTCCAATTTTGTGCCAGCAACGAGTTTTGTCGTTCCTGTCACAACCCCTTCAGCTTCCACGAAAGCACTATTAAACGTATTCAGCAAGGCCTGGGCGATTTTTTCTGCCGCGCTAGGGTCTTTAACATCTGGGATATAGGCTTGGTAAGTTGATGCCCCAAAGTCTTTAGCGACCTTAATGCCTTTCGTACTATCAGTAACAGATGTCGGTTGGCTATTGGATGATGTTGCCTGACCAGTAATTTCTTTTTTCTCGACAGGATTCCAACCCGTCACAATGACTTTATCCACCATACCGACGGCATTGATACGCGGATGAAATTCAAGTAATTCTTCCTTCCATGTCATCGTCACAGTGGTATCACCCGCCGGTTTTTTGAAGTAAACCTTGCCATCTGCAAAGCCAAAGGTAAAGCCGTTAATACGAGCAAGCCCTTCGATGAAATCGCGGTCACTGATATTATCTTGGAAAACGTGGTCATATTTAGGAGTTGTACTTTCAGCATCGGGACTCAAAAGGTAATCGCCTAAAATCTCTTTGACAATATCACTATGCGTCGCATCTTTGAAAACGCGGCGTTGTGTGCCTTTGGTGAGGCGATGCGTTTTATCGTAACCGCGCACGACGAATTGTGTCCCCTCCCCATCGGCGATGAAGTGCGGTTCAACACTGGTGATTTCACCTTCAAAGATAAGCGCCTCAGATGTTTCTCCCATGCCTTTGGTTTTAATTTTAATCGCTTTACCGAGTTCGAATGTCGAATCATCCGCTAAGGTGCCGTTATTATCATGGAAATAGAGGGCGAAGGTACTCGCCATGCCCAGTGTCGTATCTACTTCCAAGCGAAAAATCCGTATCTCAATGCCTTCATCAAGCGGTCCATTGATATCAACTGAAAAGCTATGAAGATATGCCGTCGTCATACTCTTTTTCCAATCACATTATGAACTTGATGAATCTGATGAACTTGATGTATCGGTATTGACTTGCGACCCTGTCGCTAAGACAAGTGGGTTATCAATGGCGTTATTCTCCATAATTTTGCGAGTCTGGGTTGCAACCGTGCTGGCGGTACTTGCGACTGCTCCGGCGGCCATTGCCGCCATCCCTAAACTCAGTGATGCAATCAAATCAGCGCGGCTCGATAGCGAGATTGTGACAGGTTTAGGGGCTGCAATGCCATCAATTGCCATACTGGATTCAGGGTCAAATTGCGTCAGTGTAATGGTTACTTCGCAGCGTACTGGAACACCATCTTCGCGGAAGAGTGTAAATTTTTGATCCATGCTATCAATAAACGATTTGAAGACCAATCCGCCCCAATGAAATTCAACTTGTGGTGGCGATTGCCCTGCCTTCTTGCGTTCCATCATGCGCCACAAATCATCCGTGTGGTAACGAACATCATAAGGTTCTTTGCGGCTTTCGGGTGCCATTAGCGTATCAAAATGCAAGGTGAGCGATAATTTAACACGCCCCATTTTCGTAAAAGAAAATTCTTTTTTCGTCTTCGTCTTGCCGCTTCCGGGCGCTTCGTCGCTCCATGTGTTGGATTTTGACAATTTGTAATCTGTCGGATTGAACAAAAAATTGACTTCAAGTGCGGGGCTTAAAGGGTCTGTTTCGGTTTCTGATGTTTTAATCATTGCAGGTTCTAAGCCACCACGGGTTAAGGGACCTGTCGATGTTGCTTTACCTAGTTTTTTTGCCTTACCAGCCAGTGCTTTACCAGCCGATTTCATTCTCGCAACCATGATGTATCTCCTTAGAATCTATTACGCCGTTCCCACTCCACTCGTAGTCGCTGCTTGAGTTGCTTGTAGACTTGTTGCGCGACTTTGTTGATTTTCGCTTTATCATCTTCGGCATCATCACTATCTATAGCAGATGCCCCCGAAATATCATTGCTTGTCGATGGCAGGGCTGCACGCTGCATCAGTGGCGGAGGTGGTTCGACACTTCGTTCAATCATTTGCCGTTGCACAGGCGCATCGCTGCTACTATCAGATGTTGTACTTTGCTGCTTGCCACTTCCAAATACATCATTAAACCCAGTCACAGGTGTATCCGGCGACAAACCCATCATCGTCAGTAAATCCGCTTTCAAATCGCCGCTTGATGCGTTGTTATCCGGTGTGCGTTGGATATTTTCTTGTCCACTATCAGATGTATTATACATCGTATCCGAGTCATCGGGTGCAAAATCATCGTAAAGAGAAGGTGAACGCTGGACTTGTCCATGTGGTGATGAACTGCCGACTTCATTTATATCATTGATATCATTTGTATCAGGCGCAGCAGTTGAATCTGTCTGTTCATAGTTTGTGGCATCCCACTCATCTGCAAATTCATCAAATAGAGACGGGCTGCGTTGAATACGTGGTTGACGCGCTATGGGTGGTGTATCGACTGCTCCGGCTGCAAACAATGCTTCGTGCAAATCAGGTCTTGGACCACTATCAGCATAATCAAAACCATCATAACCCCCATCATCGCTGATTGGGCTGCGCTGAATGGAATCATTCGATGAAGTTTCTGCCTTGCGTGCATCATAAGCCGCAATATCTTCGGCTGTAATGGGACTCATGCGGTCAGTTTGTAGTGAGAAGTCGTAATAATCGTCTTCAATGACAGGACCCGATAGCGGCGGCGTATCACTCAAATCACCACCATCAACAGGGCTGCGCTGAATCGATTGCGGACTTTGTGAAATGTCATCAGATGCACCATCAGCAACATTGAAATCGCTATAAAGGTCATCATCGGCACTATCAAAATCGGGCGTGCGTTGAATAGGTCGTGCATTGCGTTCACTACGATTAATGGGCGGACTGTCACTCACGGGTGTATCAAAATCGCCGCTATCAATATCCGCAAAATCGTTATAAAGGTCATCATCGGCACTGTCAAAATCGGGCGTGCGCTGAATCGGGCGTTCGTTACGGCTACTGCGACTAATTGGTGGACTGTCACTCACAGGTGTATCAAAATCACCGCTACTATCATCATAATAATCACTATCATCCACGTCAAAGTCACTATAAAGGTCATCATCCGCACTATCAAAATCTGGCGTGCGCTGAATAGACGGGGTATTGCCTTCGCTACGGCTCATGGGCGGTGTATCAGTGTCGCTATTATCCGCTTCAAAATCATTGTAGAAGTTGTCATCATCCGCACTATCAAAATCTGGCGTGCGCTGGATAGATGGGGTACTGCCTTCGCTACGGCTGATGGGCGGTGTGTCAGTGTCGCTATCATCCGCGTCAAAGTCATTGTAGAAGTTGTCATCATCAGCACTATCAAAATCTGGCGTGCGCTGGATAGACGGCGTATTACGTTCGCTACGGCTGATGGGCGGTGTGTCAGTGTCGCTATCGTCCGCTTCAAAATCACTGTAGAAGTTGTCATCATCAGCACTATCAAAATCTGGCGTGCGCTGGACAGACGGGGTATTACGCTCACTACGACTCGTCGGCGCTGTGTCAGTGACAGACGCATCAAAATCATAGGAACTGTCATCTATAGTGTCGCTATCATCGGCATAATCGCTATCAAAATCATTATAGAAATCGGCATCATCACTCGGACTATCAAAATCGGGCGTGCGTTGGATAGATGGTGGACTTTGAGCGGTGCTTACAGTATCAGAATCATCTGTTTGATAAGTGCTATAGTCCTCATCATCAGTACCCTCTGTATCAAAACTATCAAAATAGTCGCTATCATCAGGAGTATCTAGCGTCGCATCGGTCTCGCGCATGATAGCTCCGTCAACTGTCGGCGGTGAGTTACTGGTTTGCGGTGCAGAATCACTTTCGGAATCATCACTATCGCTTGTTGCAGGTGATTGTGAGGGTGGGGTCGATTTATCGCCGCGCAGAGAATCTGTCGAAACATAATCAATCGACATACCACGTCCGCGTTTTTGGCGTTTTGCCAGAATGGAATCTTTATCCATTTGACCGGCTTCATCCGCTAGTTTCTGACGGTTTTCTGCCTTTTGAGCCTCTCGCTTTTGATGATTACGGAAGGCTTGTACCACATGGTCTGGGACTTTTATGCCGCCTACATCCACTAATTTTCGCGGATTGCCTGCGGGTGGAGATTGCGATTTTTTGCGTTGTACAGGGGGTTGTGAACTTTGTTGTGGGCGTGATGGACGCGCTGATGGCGGCATATCCGGGAACATCGGTTGATAGTTGTCGATGTCGGTTGTGTCTCCATCACTATCATCATTATCCAGCGAATCGCCTTCATCCCATGTTAATGGTTCATAATTCGGTGCTTGCATCGCACGCGGCAACATCTGACGTGCGATAGGGTCAGTCGCAGCATAAGTCTGGATAATTTGCCGACTTAGGCTCAACATCCGTAAACCTAGTGGGCGAAATGGTTTGCGTTCATTTGAATTTGCCATAATGATTTTACTGACCTAATCTGCCTACTGATTGTATTTATTCATGTGCCTATAAGATTATATAACAGTTCGTCTATCCATGAGAATTGCGGCGGATGGCATGTATGCCATCCCTACAAAACCTTTTTGGACTGTAGGGACGAGATATATCTCGCCCACGGTATCTATTCAGCTATCCATGAGAAATCAGGCTGTGGTGCAAAAATCATCTTGAGTGTTTCAAAGATAGACTGCCCCTGACGGCGAGCCGTTTCAAGGATGGAGATGAGGTTGGCGTAAAGTTCAGCGCCCCAATCCGA
>JAUZRW010000259.1 GCA_030950085.1 Anaerolineae bacterium | reverse complement strand
TTCCAGTAGCAAATAGTCGTCAATAAGCCTTTCTTTATTCAGTTGTTCCAGTTCTTCTCGTTTTGTCAGCATGACTTTAGTATACTTCTTTTATTCACTTTCGCTCTCCACAATCTCATGGATAGCTGAATAGATACCTCGTCCGTTGTGACCCCAAAATAATGATACGCTGCGAATCTGTGATTTACTGAAATTCTGTTGTTGATGTTACACAGTTTCACTCGCCATTCGTAATCAGCACCACCAGATTATTACGATGAATAGCCGCATCGCCATAACTATAGCCTAATGTATCGCTAATCTGGCTTGATTTTCGCCCTTTAATCTGATGCAAATCATCCGAAGTATAATTGCTCAATCCATGTGCGATAACTGTCCCATCAGAGTCATGAATAGCGAGTGTGGCACTACGTTCAAAATTGCCCTGTACAGATGTAATGCCTACGGGTAGCAATGAAGCCCCATTTTTTGCTTGTAATGCGCGAACTGCTCCAGCATCAATATGAACAGCCCCCTGTGTACGGTCAGTCAATAGCCAGCGTTTACGACTTTCTAAATGTGTGCCTGTCGCTTCAAAGCGTGTGCCGAGATTTTCACCTGCCATAATGCGCGTGATGACGTTCGGTTCGCTACCTTGTGCAATAACCGTCGTGACTCCGCTACGAATAGCGACTTGTGCCGCTTGCAATTTCGTGACCATGCCGCCTGTTCCCTCATGACTCCCTGCGCCTCCTGCCAACGCAAAAATATCATGATTGATTTCACTAATCACATCAATTTTCTGGGCATCAGCGAATTTACGAGGGTCAGCCGTGAATAAACCGCGTTGGTCAGTGAGTAGAATCAGCAAATCGCCTTCAATAGCACTCGCTACCATAGCGGAGAGATTGTCGTTATCCCCGACACGAATTTCATCAGTGGCAACCGTGTCATTTTCGTTGATAATGGGGATAATTTGGCGTTCAATCAGTGTTTGCAGGGTATCGCGGGCATTCAAATAACGAATCCGATGGCTTAAGTCGTCGCGGGTTAGCAAAACTTGT
Source organism: Anaerolineae bacterium (assembly GCA_030950085.1). Taxonomy (GTDB): domain Bacteria; phylum Chloroflexota; class Anaerolineae; order Aggregatilineales; family Phototrophicaceae; genus JAUZRW01. The sequence continues at coordinate 13,589 of JAUZRW010000259.1, read as the reverse complement.
GCCACAATAATCTGGAAAATATCGAATAAATCACTGTAAACCTGCATGAGGCGTGATTGCCCAACAGCCGCGAGCATTTGTTTTGCAGGAACAGAGCGTGATAAATTAGGAAAATTAAGATGTTCACGTCCGGCGGCTTGTGAACCAGAAGAAACCAGAATGACTTCAATGCCGTTTTGATGTAAATAGGCGACCTGCTGCACAATTTCTAACATACGCTGACGATTGAGGCGCTTAGTTCCGGCGGTCAGAGTGCTAGTTCCTAGTTTGACGATGACTCGTTGTCGGTGCATAATAACAGTCAGGATGATTGCGAATAATCGCGCCAATTATAATGTCGGTATGTCGATGTCACAACTGCTACAACAGAGAGGCTTTCATGAACGAAAATTGGCTTGACCACAAACCGAATTGCTTTATCGAATTCCGTGTGAATGACAATCAACGGTTTGAGCTCTTCATGCGCTTCTTTAAGCCGCTTAAAGCGTGGACACATAATCTGGATACAATCAGTCCAAATATTGGCACGGTGGATGACGATTCGACCATCGCACGTATTGAATATGGTAAAGCAGATACACAAGAACATTTTTCTGTTTCCGCTATAGAAGAAACCAAGCAACGCCGCGAATTTTCTAAACCCGAAGAATGGTTATTAGCCTTGCGTCCCCAAGACCTCGAATTTCTTGGAATGCCACAACATGCGCCGTCTGTCATAGCGATGCGCTCATGGCAGGGCTTATCGCGTCGTGAACGTCGTAAAGCGATTAGAGAACAGGGCAATACGGATGAATTGCGCGTCCTCGCTGACTTTGCCGATATGCTGCGCTACTGGCAAGATGTTGAGTTTGAACTCATAGAATGCGACAGGCACGAATCAGACCGCGCCCGTATCACCTATTCAACCTTTGGCTTTCCGTTTGAGGGCAAAGTGGCTTTGGAAGAAACGCTAATGTTCTTCGGATTCTTCAGTATTATCACCGATAGTTGCTGATGAATATTCTCATTGCACCGGGCGCATTTAAGCATAGCCTCAGTGCCAATCAAGCCGCAGATAGCATTGCTCGCGGACTCAAACAAGCACTACCGGATGCTAATCTGACCGTACTCCCGATAGCCGATGGGGGCAATGGCACACTCGATGCTTGGTTAGCACAAGGAGGCACACGCCATACAATTACCGTTCACGACCCCCTCATGCGCCCCATCACAGCAGATTATGGCATTCTCCCTGATGGCAAAACAGCCGTTATCGAAATGGCTCTAGCATCGGGTCTGGAATTGCTGATAGATAATGAAGTCAATCCCATGAAAGCCACAACTTACGGCACAGGCGAATTGCTACAACAAGCACGCGAAAATGGGGCGCGGCGATTCATCATTGGCATGGGCGGCAGCGCAACAGTCGATGGTGCTTCGGGGGCATTACGCGCTCTCGGAATTAAGTTACTGGATGCTTCCGGTGCTGAAATCTCACATGGCGGCGGTGGATTATCTCACATCGCTACAATTGATACTTCTTCATTAGACTTGCGTTGGCAAGACTGCGAAATCATCATTGCCTCCGATGTTGAAAACCCACTTTTAGGCGATAAAGGCGCGGCAGCTATCTTTGCTCCCCAAAAAGGCGCGACAAAATCTCAAATACCCATCCTTGAAAATAACTTACGCCACTTTGCAGAAATTATCGCACAGCAACAGGGACGCGATATCACAGGTGTCGTCGGGGGTGGGGCAGCCGGAGGATTATCGGCAGGGTTGATGGCATTTCTCGGTGGACGCATCGAAAGTGGTATTGATTTACTGCTCAAGCATAATCATTTTGTCGAACGCCTGAAAAATACCGATTATGTCATCACAGGCGAGGGGCAAATGGATGAACAAACTATCTCTGGTAAGGGTCCCATCGGCGTAGCGCGGCTGGCAAAAGAACACGGAGTCCCAACAATTGCGCTAGTAGGCGGACTCAATGTGCATGACACCATTTTGCACGAAAACGGCATTCAAGCGGCGTTCTCGATTGTCGATAAACCGATGCCCTTAGACGTTGCACTGGCAAATGCGGCTGATTTGCTCGAACGTGCGGCACTCAGAATCGGGTATATACTGAATATGACGACAAGTTGAAAGTACCGAACTATGGACAACACAATCATTCGTAGCAAAATCACCATTGAAGATGTGATGCACTTTGATGAAGACAAGCGCATTGAAGTTGTGAATGGGGAAATTAAGGACAATACTGTGACCGCCGGATTCATGCACGCTCATATCATTGAAAATCTCCGCGATATAATCAAACCTGTTGCGCGAAAAAATAAACTTGGTCATGTTTTTGGCGATGGACTCACATATATCCTTTACGAAGATAAAGAAGAGGGAGTACGCGATGCTCGTATTCCTGATTTCTCATTTGTGCGCCCGAACTTGATACCTAAAGATTGGGATAGGTCACGCCCGTTCCCCGGCTGTCCGGCACTAGCAGTTGAAGTTGTTTCGCCAACAGAGAAAACAGCCGACCTCATGGGAAAAATCGCCTCATTTTTGCGCTATGATACCGAACAAGTTTGGGTCATTTATCCCCAAAAACAAGAATTGCACCAATACGTGAAAGATAACCTTCCGCCACGTATTTACACAGCGCAGGATACACTGATAGTCGAAACATTATTTCCAGAACTAGAAATTAAAATCGCTAGTTTATTCGTGGATGACTATGAATGAAAATGCCGAACGCTAAAGCGCAACGGCAAGAAAAAGCCAAACGCACTAAAAGGCGTTGGGTTGAATGTGATTGAACTAGAAAAACGCTTATTGTGCTAGGATGAGTCTAGCCCCCTGTGGTGGGCTTAGCATTGTTGCTTTAGCATCTAGCAATAGAAAGTGATATCCCATGTATGAGAAAAAATCGCATCTGATTCAGTATCCCACTTACGGACATGACCCCGATGAATCGCAGAAATCGAAACCTGTGCATAAAAAAGTGCTGATGATTACCCATGACCCCGTACTAAAAACCAAAAATAGTGTCAAAGTCAAAGAATATTTCAACTGGAATGATTCGGATGCCTTAGCCGATGCTTATATCGAAGATGTAAAATGGGCGAGTTATGGCTATGCTAATTATGAAGTCGTTGACCGCATTGTCGTGGATGGCTATCCTGTCAAGCGTGATGGCTTTCAGTATGATGAACACAGCTATCTCAAGGCATGGAAAAAACACGATTTTCATGACCCCGACGGCGTGGATTATCTCAAACTTGTTGAAGAGTTCAATATGATTGAGCGTGTGAATAGTGGCGAAATTGATGAAGTGTGGCTCTTTGGTCATCCCTATGGCGGCTACTATGAAAGCATCATGGCGGGACCGAAAGCCTTTTGGTGTAATGCTCCGGCACTACAGGGGACAGAACATGCCAAACGTCAATTTGTCATCATGGGCTTCAATTTTGAGCGCGGAGTCGGTGAAATGCTGGAAGATTTAGGACATCGCGCCGAGTCGATGTTGTTTCAGGTGTATAAAGGTATGGAAGGGAAACCCAATAATCTGTGGGAGCGTTTCTTACGCATTGAGCGTGATATGCCCAATAAATCAGAAGTCGGCAGTGTGCATTTTTCACCCAATAGCGTCAAAGATTATGATTGGGGCAATCCGAATCCGGTACTTTCCTATTGTGATAATTGGTATAACTTTCCCGATTTATCCGGTGAGCCGCGTCGGGTCGATTGTAGTGAATGGGGTAATGGCGATATTCGCTTGCATCATCTGTGGTGGTTTCGACACATGCCACACATCATCGGCGAACGTGATGGAATCTTAAGCAATTGGTGGGAATATATCATCGACTCGAATACAGTTACGGTTTGAGGAACAAAGACAAGCATTTTTCATCACAACACATTACAATAGTTTCATTGATTCGAGCAGTTCCATTAGGGGGCAAAGGCATTACGCAACTGATGACAAAGCGCACGTTAGCAGCATGGACACTCCGCCTATTATTGGCAATCTTGCTATTCTTTGGTAGCGAAGTGCTGCTCTGGACGCATTTTTTACAATACACATGGCTTGATTGGCTACTGCGAATTGTCGGCTACAGTGTCTTGTCCATTTTTGTACTAGATTTAGCTGTGCGTTTTCGTATCCGCGATATTTACGATGCCATGGTGGTTTTTGCAATGTACGGTGTGCTGGCAAGTTTGCTCATCACGCCCACAATTTCTTATGAAGGCTTCCCACGGTCATTCTTAACCCGTGTCATGGGTGGACATACGCTACTCGGCTTTGAAGTATGGGGCTTGTTTCTTGTGTTGATTGCCGGAAAGAATCGTCGTTATCGCTTGTTATTGTTGGGTGCGTCAGCGTGGGTCGGCTTTTATTGGGGTATCTGGATGCGCTGGATACCGGAGTTTGGCACGTTATTTGAAGCAGTCAGCCTACAAACCATGTTTACTTCTGTTGCGGCTTTTCTTGCTGTAGTGATGATTATTTACGTCATCATGACACAGTTTAATAGTGACCTTGAATCGCGTGATTTGCAGTTGCAAAATCCGCAGTGGTGGTTGCTATTTATTGTGATGCTTGCCTTCTTCCTCTATCAATTTTATATCGTCGATATTTCGATTGTCCCTGTGGTGATAACGGCGCTTGTCTTACTTGTCTGCTGGAGCATTATCTGGTATCGGCGCGAGAATCAAGATGATACTTTGCTCGATAGTTATTTGCCTATCAAACGACTATCCTTCTTGTGGATAATACTGGCAATTGCTGTATTTGTTGTGGCGACGCTGTTCTCCTATCACTTGCCGCTTGTTGGCACACGCGAAATCAATCAATTATGGCTGATGGAGTTGGGCTTCGCGGCTGTTGGGGCATTGTGGTTGCCGATTGTGGCATCTGTATTGGCGATGCGTGGACTTGACCATCAGATGCGGACGAATCAATTACAATGACTGCCTCGTTTTCACTGTTGCATAATTTCTCACATCAATTTCAAGACCAAGCCGAAAAAATCACTATCCTCGCGAGCGAAACCCTGTTCCAAGAGGGTGACAGAGCGCAATATGCCTATGTTCGTGTGATAGGACGTTGTATGCTCAGTCGTCATGCCGAACCTTTGGGCGAAGCATCAGCGACAGATATTTTGGATGAATTAGCTGTTCTCGGCGGATTAGCACATACACAACGAGCGATTACCCTCACCGACTGCGAATTTCTGCGTTGGCAGATAGACGATTTGTGGCGTGATGCAACTTTTAGCAAAATTGCCCGACAATACCTCGTAACTCACTTACAACAGTCTCAATCACGACTTGACCAACTTCAAGCGCCTGTTCACTACCGACCCGATACCGCACAAGTCCAAGCCGGACCCTATGTTTTCCCGAACAGTACCATCATTTTCGTATTTTGTACTGCGCCAAAAATGGATTTTCCCTTGCCGCAAGGAGTATCACGAATTGGCAATCGGCTACTGATTGGCATCGCAGATTTTCAGAATGCCTATTATCACCATAACCCTGATGCCCGTTTTAGCTATACTGAAACGACCTTTTTTGTGCCTGTTCGTGTTGGTCTGAGTTTAGGACTCTATGTGCCATATATTTACCCATCGGCATATGAACCCATCGTGCTAGGGCGTGAAATCTACGGTTTCCCAAAGCAACTTGGAGAAACACGACTTTCGGATAGTCAAGCAAGTTTAGCTATTTCAGGTGAAGACACTTTTCGTTTTACTATCGGCAAACACGACAAATCCAGTGAACCACGTATTGTTGGGGCATTCGGACAGTTATTTGGTGTCACAGGGCGCATCACATCGGCTGCCTTTGCCATCGGCGATAGCTTACTGAGTATGATGAATGTCCCATTTTATCGCCGCGTCAGTGTCTTCAATCATAAACGAATCCCCAGTGCAACAACTACCCGTGATAAGCCAACATACGATGTCGATATGCTGACTCAGGCAATTTTCAGTGTTGAACATTGGCAAAAAATTGACCATCTCCCGAATGCAAAATTACAAGTGACAGGTGGCATTTTCAAACAATGGGATATCACGCTATATGATGCCTTCTATACCGAACTGAGTATGCGACTCAGCACGGGACGCATCACACGCGATTATCGTGTATCATAGAAATAAGTTGTCTTGAGGAAAAAACGATGCTCGCCCAATATCAAGTGACATTAACCGAACAAATTCACAGACGCGCAGAAAAACTCGCAAAACTCAGTGGGCGCACAATCGAAGATATGTTGCCCGTGATGCTGATTCTTTCTGCCCCAACTTTCACCCACCCCCTGGATTTAGACCATTCTGTTTCGGATTTGCCCGATGAAGATGTACTTGCCATCGCCAATCTCCAAATGCTTCCAGAAACTAATGCACGTCATAGCGGATTACTACAAAAGCTAGGTCAAGATGATCTAACCGAAAGCGAACGGTCTGAACTAAATATATTACATCGAGTGTATGAAATAGGCATCATTTATCAATCCTTTGCGCTGAAAGAGGCTGTAATTCGGGGACTGCGAGAGCCATTAGAATCATGACAGTTCTTGAAACTGTTAAACAGCGCGTTCGTAAAACTTTCAATAATCATTGTGCCTATTGTCTTAGCGCACAACAATATCTGATGCAAGTACTTGAGATTGATCACATTACACCTATTGCAAAAGGTGGCACTAATGATGAAGATAACCTATGTTTAGCTTGTCGGTTATGTAATCTCTATAAAAGTAATCATACTCACAGCATTGATTCCGAAACTAACCAGATGACACCTTTGTTTAATCCACGTACTGACAAGTGGACGCAACATTTTCGCTGGAGTCAAGATGGTTTCCGCGTTATCGGATTGACTGCTGTAGGTCGCGTAACTATCAAGGTGCTACGCCTCAATAATGAAACTGCAATTTTGACTCGTACAAACTGGGTATCTGTTGGCTGGCATCCTCCAAAATGACAAATTATGCTCTAATCCAAATGATTCACGATAGCCTGTGCTAGATTTTCGTTAATCCCTGCCACTTGCATCAAATCATCAATACTCGCTTGTCGGATAGCATCAATTGAATTGCCAAAATGTTTAAGTAGGGCGCGACGTTTTTTGGGTCCAATACCGGGTACAGTCTCTAGGCGACTCGTCATGCCCATTTTAGCGCGACGTTTACGATGACTCGTCACAGCGAAACGGTGCGCTTCATCCCGGACACGTTGTACCAGATACAATGCCTCACTATCTCGCGGTAGCACTACTGAAATCGGATTATAGGGCAAGAATAATTCTTCAAATTGTTTTGCCAATCCCACCACAGGCACTTTGCCGTACAAATCAAATTCTTTCAGCACTTCAATCGCCACATTCAATTGACCCTTACCGCCATCAATCAGCAGCAAATCGGGCAGCAATTTCCATGTTAAATCTTTGTCTTTGCCATCGGGCGCAATATCTTGATTATCTTTTGTATTTTGCCAACGTGTAAAACGCCGAGTCAGTGCCTCGCGCATCGACTGAAAATCATCAGAGCCGCCATGTGTCACACTGCGAATATTGAAACGTCGGTACTCACTTTTTTTGGCGACCCCCTGTACAAACATGACTCGACTCGCTGTAATCGCTGTGCCTTGTGTGGTACTGATATCGTAACACTCAATGCGATTCGGTGGCTTGGGTAATTTCAGTGCCGCTTGTAAATCAGACAATGCTCTTTCTTGTTTAACAGTATCCGCTTCATATTGCGCTCGCATCAACTTCAGCGATTGCACCGCATTTTCTTTTGCCATATTGATGAGATTGTGCTTATTACCTCGTTGCGGCACAGTAATCGAGACTTTGCTGCCGTGCCGCTTGTCTTGTAACCATTTTTCGATGATTCGTGCTTGTTCAATATTATCAGGCAGAATCAATTCTTTCGGGATATCGCTCATTTCGCTATAAAATTGGGTGATGAATTGCTCCAAAACGGTTTCATCACTTTCATCTTTTGTATTATCCAACATGCGCGAATCGCTGCCGATGAGTTTGCCATTGCGAATGAAGAGAATCTGTACAGCAGCATCACTATCTTCACGGGCGAGGGCAATCACATCATGGTCAGTCATTTTGGGACTCACGGCTTTATGGCGTGTTGTGATGAACTGAATCGCCTGAATCTGGTCACGGATAGCGGCTGCCTCTTCAAAGTGCAAATTATCGGAGGCTGCCATCATTGCAGTGTCAAGCCGTTGAATCACTTTTTCAGATTTGCCACCCAAGACATCCATCAATTCTTGCATCATAGCGCGATACTGTTCTTTATTGACCGCACCGATGCACGGCGCATTGCACAATTTAATATCGTAAAACAGACACGCCCGTTCGTCATTGCCATCAATCACACGGTCACAGGTCAAATAGGGGAAGGCTTTCCGCAGCACTCGTAATGTATTCTGGACTGCCCACATTGCCGCATAGGGTCCAAAATATCGCGCCCCGTCATTTTCAACACGCCGCGTTGTCTCCACTTTGGGGAAATCATCTTTCCAGCTGACACGTATATACGGATAACGCTTGTCATCCTTCATCATGATATTGTATTTGGGCTTGTGCTTCTTGATGAGGCGTTCTTCGAGAATCAGAGCTTCGACTTCTGTACCCACCACAATCATCTCAATATCGCAGACCTTCGCTCGCATGACGAGCGTTTTGCGATTGCCATCGGCATTCGTGGTGAAGTAACTCCGCACACGATGGCGCAATTTTTTTGCCTTGCCGATGTAAATAATTTTGCCGTTCTCGTTTTTCATGATGTAGACACCGGGCTTAAGCGGCAAATTATCGAGAATGGCTTTGACGTTATCAGGTACTTGGAATGTCATGGTTCAAAAACGGTTCACTTGGGGTCGGATATATGTTCTATTATAGCGAAAATCGTGCAAAAAACGAGATTATCTAGGCACTTATGTGATTAGGGCAGAGGCACATAACGCACCTGATTTTCAAACTCATCAGTCGTGCTGGCTGAAATGAGCAAATCGAGTTCTGCAACGCTTATACCGATACTTTGTGTGATACGGACTTCAATGACTCCCGGCATGGGCAAACCTGCTTTGACACGCTCATAAACATAGCGAGTGATGGTTTGGACATCGTGTGTGAGAAGAATACGTCCCTCGTTTGCTGCCCATTCAAGCAATTCAGGGTCAGATGACTGCAACATTTCGGTATCCTGAGCTCGCAAAATGTCAAGGTCTGGCAGGATATTGAGCAAGGCGGCAAAGAGCATACCGTCGAAGTTTTCATCTGCGAGAAAGCGCATGAGCAGCTAGTCATCTCCTTTGTTGCGGTTGAGCCGTGCCTGAAGTTCGGCTTTTGTGGGTGGCGATTGACGTGCTTCCCATTCTTGACGGGTGCGTTCAGCCGCAACATCTATTTGCTGGAGATAGGCATCAACAGCGGTACGATGGGCGAGATAATAGGCGATGATAGCGTAAATATCTGCCAGTGGAACAGTAGGGAAACCGTCGTGCAGAGTTTCGGGTGTATCGCCTTGCTTAAAGAAACTGATAAGGGTGTAGAGTGTGACTCGCGTATTGCTGACACGTATCACGCCATTATCATCGGTGTGTAGGGGGACATTCATAGCGATAGGGGGGATGAGCATGATGCGACCTCTTAAAACTTGCTTATATCCAGTATATCGCGTTCTAGTCAATTTTTACAAACTTCTATTGTGACTTGCTTGGCTATGACCATTTCACCCATAACTCGCCTAAATATTGTAAAATTGAAAGAAAATAATAGGAGCAACCAATGATTGCAAAAGCACCTTTCGGACGCACAGGACATATGAGTACACGCACGATTTTTGGCGCGGCGGCACTCGGTAATGTCACACAAGAAGAGGCTGATAAAACACTCGAAACCTTGCTCGAATATGGCGTGAATCATATTGATACGGCAGCGAGTTATGGCGAATCAGAATTACGAATTGGACCTTGGATGAAAGAGCATCGCGGCAAATTCTTCCTTGCGACCAAAACAGGCGAACGCACATATGATGCTGCAAAAGCTGAGTTTATGAAATCACTGGAACGCTTACAAGTCGATTCCGTGGATTTGGTTCAACTGCATTATTTGGTGGATAAAGAACAGTGGGAAACAGCGATGGGCGACAATGGGGCGCTCAAATGGGTGAAAGAGGCAAAAGAGCAAGGTCTCACAAAGTTTATTGGTGTCACAGGGCATGATGTCGCTGTTGCACAACGTCATCTGGAAAGCACCGATGAGTATGATTTTGACTCTATTTTGATGCCATACAGTTATATCATGATGAAAAATTCGGTGTATGCCGCCAATGTCGAGAAATTGTTGGCACGCGCCAAAGAACGCAAAGTAGCCGTCCAGACCATTAAGTCGGTTGCCCGTCGTCTCTGGCTAGAAGGCGCAGAAAGATTTGCCAATACATGGTACGAACCCTTCACCGAACAAGCCGATATTGACAAGGCTGTTCACTGGATTTTGGGCAATGAGCAGGTCTTCTTGAACACGCTAGGCGATATTCACTTCTTGCCAAAAGTGCTAGATGCTGCAAATCGCTTTGAAAGCCGCCCCTCTGATGAAGCAATGGACTTGCTAGTAAAAGAACGTGAAGTCACACCGATGTTTGTGTAACTTCATCATAATTTTGGACTTGAAAGTCTCCTCCCCAATGCTTTGGGGTAGGGGATTTAGGGGTGGGGATTTTTTTAGAAGTTATTCGCCCTGCAAATTCTCGACATAATATGCCGCCAAAGTAACCCAGTCAATCGACGCGATTTGTGTTAAAGGTCGATAGTTGCCATTACCCATCGGCAAGAAAATCACAGAATCGCCTTCGCCAATTTGGATATTGGTATATTGAAACAAAACATCGCTTTGACCGACGATAATCGTGTTTGTGCCTGCTTCGGGTGTTTCCGAGAGCATATTCACCAAGATACCAAGGTCAAATAAATCGTCACGCACTTCGGTTTCTCCAAAAGCGAGGGTAGCCGTGTCATCAGCACGACAGGAACCCGTACTGTAAACATGTCCTACAGGAATTCCCATAATTTCAAAGGCACGTCCGATTGATTGTGCCTCAGCAATGCCTAATTCATTGAGATTACGCTGAGTCTCACACGAGTCCAAGCTGGTATCTTCTTGTGACGCATCAGTCGTGGCATGATTGATGAATATCACATAGCCACCTTGTCGCAACTGGTTAATCACAAAAGCCTCATTAGAGTCTGCTGGGTTTTCAGTATCGGCACTATCATTTGTCGATTCATCATTGGCTGTGGTGTCTGCTTCGGCTGAAATTGCGTCAAGGTCTACGGGGGCAACATCATTGATAGTGAGTGCTTCATCTTCTAGCAAGTTACCATTCGCATCGACACGACCTTCAAGCGTATATTGCGAGAAGAAATCCCAAATCACTTCACTGGCATTGTAATCCATATTGACTTCGCCCAATAATTGGCTATCGAAGTCACGGATACCGGGCCAAACATGCCCACCACCGACGACAGCGAAAAGAACAACCGCCGCATCATCGGGACAAGTATTAAAGACGACCAGACGCACTGTGGAATCTGCATCTGTGGATGGTAAATCTTGTGCATCGAATGTTTCACCACAACCATTCAGGTCTGCCCAGAATGCGGCTGTCGCATCCATCGGTGCAAGCAGGTAAACTTCATTGCCGTTGGTATCCAAACCGCGTGTGCCTTCCCATGGCATAATCGTATCGGCTGTGCCATTGTAGAACAGTATCGGTGCATGTCCGGCATTATTACAAATTGTCGGGAGACCAAAATATCCGATAGCTGCGACACTGGCAAAAGCAGCATAGGTATCGCCTTCAGTACAAGCCATACGTTGTGTCATGGCACCACCATTGGATAACCCCGTCACATAGAGGCGGCTGCGGTCAATATTCAGCACATCATCAATATCATCAATCAAATCTTGAATGAAGGCTTCATCATTGTGGTCAGGTGACGCATAACGTGGAACATCACGTCCATAATTCCACTCTGTTTGAGCAGGGTCACGGTCACTGTTGAGGGCGTTTGGGTAGACCATAATAATGCCTTCGCGTTCGGCAATGGTGTTGAAATCACTGGCATTTGCTTGATGAAAAGCATTCGCAAAGCGCCCATGTAAACCGACCACCACAGGAGTCGGGGTGCTGTCGTCATAAGTTGTTGGGACATATATTAGCCAACTACGAGGAAGTGTTTGGTCATCAGGAACAGTCTCTTGGTTGACTAATTGCGATAGATTATCATCGCCCGTATCGCCCGTAAAGAAGGCGTGCAAAATCGCGCTCGTATCAATACCCAGATAACCATTAACTCGTGCATCAGGGCGTAACCATGTACTGCCGCCGCCTAGCACACTAAACCATGCAAATTGAGCATCATTGTTACAATCATTGAAAATGGTTAAAGTGGTCTGGCTAAAACTTTCATAAGCAGAGGGGTCACAACCGTTAAAATTAATCCAAAAATCAGCCGTATCACTTACGCCCTGAATTGCCCAAAGCACATTGCCATCTTGGTCAGTTATAGGATTACCTTGTGACAAGTATACAGGGTCACGCGAACCATAGATGAAAATCATATTCACAGCAGTCTCAGATTCAGCATCGCCACAATTTTCAACTTGATAATCCCAGAGTAAGGCACTCACGATGCCAACACCGGCATAAGAATCGGGTGTTTGGCAAGCGGCAGTCATCGCCATACTAGCGCCATTGCCCACACCTGCAATATATATTTGGCTCGAATTAATGCCGTATTCCGACGCGACAGATTCTGCTAAGGTTGCGAGGAAACCCACATCATCAATACTATCGCCTGTTGGTAACAATCCGGCTGCAATCCGCCCATCATCCCAAACAGAATTGAGGCTGTTAGGATAGACCACAACATACCCTTCGGTATCAGCTAGGTCATTAAAGCCTGTCTCAACTTCCATTGCCAAGCCTGACGAAGCGACGGGATGCAATATCATCATGAGGCGCGTTGCATCAATTTCGGGGGTATAGACATAATAACTACGGTCTTGACCATCATAGGTCATCATGTGCAATTCTGTTCCAACTTGTGCTTGTGCTGCGCTATATGCTGTGGATAACAACACGGCAAGCAATACTAAAAATAATCTCCGCATGAGTTTTTGCCAATCCTCCTAGTTAGTGAATATATTTTCTTCGTACAAGGCTTAGTTACTGCTTGTTCAGTTTATCATCATGAGTCTAACAGAGATATATGGCGATATCATGAAGGTGTTGCCAGATTTTGGTGTTTATAACTGAGCTGATTTTAGCTCTTATAGGGGTAGCATAATGTGTTATACTCAATGCCAGAAATGATACTATTGTTTGCCAAATTATTATGGGGTATATCGCCGATGTTTTGGGGCGAATATTCACATCATCTGGATAAAAAAGGTCGCTTGATTATTCCGGTTCGCTATCGAGAAAAATTGACTGATGAAGCTATTTTGACACGCGGTCTTGATAATAACCTTGTGATTTATCCTGCAAAGGCATGGGAAACAGTCACAACACAACT
>JAUZRW010000258.1 GCA_030950085.1 Anaerolineae bacterium | reverse complement strand
CAATCTGCCCACGCATCTCCAAGATGATGTCAATCAGTTGTTCTTTATTCAGTTGTCTCAATTGCTCGCGTATCTCATTCATGTTTCAGATTGTACCATCTTTTCTCAATTTCCGTTACAATACCCCTGAGCAGTTACCATTTATGAAGGAGATGCCTGTGTTTAAGTCCCGATTAGTGGGTCTTATGGTACTTTTTGTGTTGTTGCTAGGGATTGTTCCCTTACAAGCACAAGAACCTGTTACGATTTCGATTGGTTTACCCCCGATTTTCGAAGATTTGCTCAAACCGAGTATCGAAGATTTCATGGTCGCCAATCCTGATATCATCGTAGAAATTGTGACGGCGGATACCCCGTCTTACACACCCGGCGATGATATTGAAGTCTATTTAGATGAGATGGCGGAGTATGCACGCTCTGCTGATGTCTTAACAGGTCAGGACGCTTTTAATGTCATTGCGACACGCGCTGGATTTTTCCTCGATTTGTCGCCGCTCGTGAATGCTGGCTCCTCGCTAAATGTCGATGAATTTTTCCCGTCAATGTGGCAATCTTATCAATGGGATGGCAGTATTTGGGCGATTCCATTGGCAGGTGATGTGGTCGGTTTAGTCTATGAGGTGGAGGCTTTTGATAATGCCGGATTAGCTTACCCTAACGAACGTTGGACACTCGATGATTTAGTGATTGCAGCCGAGCAGTTAGCAGTCTATGGCGAGGGCAATATCGTTGAAGAAGCCCCCGTGACCAATTTTGCCGATTCCGGTTTTGTGGCAGTCGCGGCACTCGATAACCCTCTATATGATACCTTCCAATTTGATGGTATCCCAGCATTTGATAATCCGCAGCTAGAGCCTGCCATTGAAGTTTGGTCAGATTTGCAAGCAGATGGTTTTGTGGCTATCCCCGAAGGTTTAGAATTCTCGCCCATCGTCTTTGCTCCTAGTATTGTGACAGCCCTAGTCGCCTTCTCAGGGTCTGATGCCGAGTACGCTTTCACGACCTTGCCCGGTGGTTCAGTCGGCTTACAACCTCTCGGTGCAGGTATCAGTGCCGGTTCCGCGCAACCCGAAGCAGCTTATCGCCTGATTAAATATATGACCGAAGAAGAAAGTGTCTTTACGTCAATTATCGGTCAACCCATACCGGCGCGGCGTACTCTGGTCGGTGCAGAAGCGGATAATGCGCTGTTTGCACTTGAATTGCCAGAAGAATTGTTTGAACAAGTGATTGAATTCGCAGAAACGGCTGTCCCATATTCACAAACCTTGTTCTCCGAGTATGTCAGTCAGGCGGCGAGCAATGTTTTAGCCAATGATACCGATGTTGCGACTGCTTTAAGCGAAATGGCGAGTCAGGCATTAGATGATTTACAAGCGGCTAATAATCGACGTGGAACAGATGTTGTGACAGTCACACAAGATGACAATACGATTGTTGGTAGTGGCGATGTCACATTAACATTTGGTCTGGTTGGCTTTGGTCCGATTGCCAATCGAGAAGGGTGGGATGCCACTATCGCCGACTTTATACAGCGCAATCCACAGATGGCAAGTATAGAACTTGAACGCCTGTCGTTCTTGTCGGGCGATAACAGCTTATCCGATTATCATGAGAAAGTGGATTGTTTTTATCAACCGAGTCGTCTCGATACCAATGAAGACTTGACGCTGCTATTGCCGATTGACCCCCTACTCGCTGCTGACCCTAACCTGAGTTTGGATGATTTTGTGGGCAATACAGTCGAACTACTTTCTCAAAACGGTGTGACTTATGGTATGCCGTTGCATGTTGCACCCGAAGTATTGTTCTACAACGTGGATTTATTCAATGCGGCTGGCGCGTTCTTACCCTATCAAGGTTGGACAGTCAACGATTTTGAACAAGCACTGCGGACTCTGCGCTTTGATGCCAATGACCCAGCAGCTTTTGAATCTCAAACAGGTGGAACATATACATTATCCTTGGTTGCTGCTTATGGCGGTTTGCCTATGGATTATCGCACAAGCCCACCCACTGTTGATTTCACCACTGAGGCGAATGTCAACGCTATCCGACAAGTTTTGGATTTGGCGAAAGATGGTTATATCAACTATTCACCCTTAGCAGCCGGCGGTGGACCCGGTGGCGGCGGTGATGATGTTTCGCTCGAAAATCCAGCCATGTATACTGATGTTCTCACTGACTTGTTTGGCTTTGGTGGGGGCAATGATGATGAAGTGGATGCGGATAATCCCTATCGCTTGGTCACGTTCCCACAGGGTACAGACTATAGTGCCGTATCCTACGATATTGGTAGTGCCTATATCACAGCCCAAACACAATATCCTGATGCCTGCTATGCCTTCATCAGCCATCTCAGTGGCGAGGCAACCCTGTTTGATAGTATGCCTGCCCGTCGTTCGGTCATCAACAGTACCGAATTAGAGCAAGCACAAGGCGCTGCGGCAGTTGAGTTTTTCAATGGCTTGGCTGGGCAATTACAACAATCGACAGTGATTGAGTTCCCCTCACAAGCATCACTGAACTTCTCACAAATTGGTGATTTGCTCTCAGTGATATGGTTGTATCGTGCCATGGATAGATACGTACTGGAAGATGCTGATTTGTTGACTGAGTTAGAAGATGCACAGCAATTCACACGCGATTATCAAGTGTGTATTGCACAACTTCCAACATTCAATGAAACTGAAAATCCGAACATTCAAGCCTTTGCATCACAATTCGCGCAATGTGCTGTCAATGTCGATGAAACAACCCGCGACCTTTTCACGGGATTGAGTCTCGAATAGCTTGTACTGTTACGATATATCGGGGTATGATGCGTCATGCCCCGATATTGGCAGATGCGAACAGAATTTTCATAAACTTTTTACACTTTGATTGCAAATAGACAATCATCGCAGTCCATAATAAGCTAGGCGCATCGCGGACGCGAATAATCACGTCTCCATAGCTAGAAGCTAGAAGGAAAATTATGACTGACACCATACTTGTTGTCGATGATGAACAGAAGATTATCGACCTTGCGCGCATGTATATTGAACAAGAAGGCTATAATGTCGCAAGTGCCACCGATGGACGCAAGGCACTCGAAAAAATTCTTAGCGATGAACCTGCTTTGGTGGTTTTGGATTTAATGTTGCCCGGTCTTGATGGCTTAGAAGTGTGTCGGCGAGTACGGGCAGAATCCGATGTGCCGATTATCATGCTGACAGCCCGTAGTGATGATATTGATAAAATTGTCGGCTTAGAATTGGGCGCGGATGATTATCTGACAAAACCTTTTAATCCGCGTGAGTTGGTAGCACGGATTAAGGCGATTTTGCGCCGCAGTGAGCGTAAACCATCGAGTGAAAGCACGCCGATTACGATTGGCAACTTGACAATTAACCCACAACATCGCTCTGTTATGATTGATGACCGTAGCGTTGACCTACGGATGAAAGAATTCGACTTGCTGCTCATGCTGGTAGAAAATCCAAATATCGTTTTTGACCGTGACCGTCTTTTGGACGTTGTTTGGGGCTATAACTTCGCTGGCGAAACCCGTACTGTTGATGTGCATATCGCCCATTTACGACATAAACTCAAGGGGATGACATCCTCTATCGAAACCGTATGGGGCATGGGCTATAAATTAATTGTGTGAAACAAGTAGGGACGAGATATATCTCGTCCGCGACTAAACAGCATTGTGCAAGGTGTGACCATGTTTTCTAACATGACATTGCGAACACGTCTATTTTATTCTTATCTGTTTCTGCTAGCGGTTTCGCTTGCTGTCGTGACAGGGGTATTGCTCCTATTCCTGAGTTCGCAACCTGCGCCGCCACACCTCACATGGCAACGATTAGAAGCTGTGCTTCCTGCATTGACGCAAGATATTGTAGATGCCGCACGAACACGCAATAACGCGGCTCAGGGCGATTTGCTCAATAGCTTCGCAAGCACTAACGAAGTCCGTGTTTTGATGCTTGCTCTTGACAATAATCAGGCACGAGTCTTGCATGATAGTAGTGGCGATTTTGCGGCACAAGATAGGCTGCAATTGCGTTTAGAGGCGAATTATCGGGCGCAGCGCATTTCGATACGCGCTCCTAATATTGAGATTGGCTTCGGCGAATTTCGTAATCCCGATGACAGTGAATGGCTGTATGGTGGCTTCTATCAACGCCCCATTCGTGGTGTGCGCGATAATGTGGATTCGATTGCGCTCATCGTCGCCGAACCCCGTAATACAAAATCAGCCCAAGCTGTCTTAGGTGAATTTGGCAATTCCTTCCTTGTCCCATTGGTGCAAGCGAGTTTAGTCGGTGGAATCGTTGCTTTTATTCTGGCATTCCTGATAGCTCGTAGTATTGCTCAACCCTTACAAAAATTGTCGCAAGCCGCATCGTCTGTTGCAAAGGGTGAGTATGGGGAGTATGTGCCAGAAACAGGACCCAAGGAAATGCGGCTTGTCGCGGAATCTTTCAATCGCATGAGTGCTGAAGTCCGTGCGGCACAAGAATCTCAACGCGATTTTATGGCGAATGTGTCTCATGATTTGAAAACACCCTTAACCTCGATTCAAGGCTATTCTCAAGCCATTATAGACGGGGCGGCTAAAGACCCGACACAAGCGGCGGCTATTATCCATGATGAGGCAGCACGCTTGAACCGCATGGTGACAGAACTCACGGATTTGGCACGTTTGCAAGTAGGTCGTTTATCTATGAAGATGCAGCCCTTAGCCGTTCATGAGATTGTGGAGGCTATTGCCTATCGTCTCGCTGTGGTAGCGCGTCAGAAAAATATCAGCTTGACTGTGGAGGCTAACAAGTTACCCATTATTGCAGGCGATGGAGACCGTTTAGTCCAAGTTTTTACTAATCTTGTCAGCAATGCGATTAAGTATACGCCAGATGGTGGGCAGGTATGGGTGAGTACGCAGGTGCGAAATGGCGGTGTGGAAATTATTGTGCGTGACAACGGTATCGGTATTCCAGAGCAAGATTTACCGCGCCTATTTGAACGTTTTTATCAGGTGGATAAGTCGCGGGGTCCACAACGCGGTACAGGACTCGGTTTAGCGATTACCAAAGAGATTATGGATGCCCACGGTGGCACAATCAACATTACGAGTGGCGGTGAAAACATGGGAACAACCGTCACGATTTGGTTGCCAGCGCCACAATTGACGACCTATACCCCAACCCCCGTCTAATATCAGCTATAGAAATCTCGCAATTTCTCAGTAATCAGTTTCCTTATATAATAAACGGACACACACTCAGCAAAATAATCAAGGACACAAGTATGCTGCTTCAATATTTTTATGATAATCAACTTGCACAGGCTTCTTATCTTGTCGGATGTCCGGGTTCCGGAACAGCCGTTGTCATTGACCCCTCACGCAATATCGCACCTTACCTAGAAGCGGCGGCAGAAAATGGCTTTGAGATTGTTTATGTCACCGAAACACATATTCACGCTGATTTTGTCAGTGGTATACGCGAACTCGCCCATGCTACCGACGCAACAATGCTCCTCAGTGGCGAAGGTGGCGCAGATTGGTCTTATCAATTCCCCGAAGGTGATAAGATTCAACTGGTACACGAAGGCGATACCTTTGAAATTGGCGCAGTGAAGTTCGAGGTGCTGCATACACCCGGTCATACGCCGGAAAGTATCTCCTTTATGGTGACTGACACGGACGCTTCCGAACCGATGGGCGTTTTTACGGGCGATTTTCTCTTCGTGGGCGATGTCGGACGACCTGACTTACTTGAAGAAGCCGCCGGAATTATGGGAACTCGTGAAGTTGGTGCAAAACAACAATTCGCCAATGTGCAGCGTTTCCAGCAACTGGCAGATTATTTGCAGATTTGGCCCGGTCATGGTGCGGGTAGTGCTTGCGGAAAAGCTCTCGGCGCAATCCCATCAACCACACTCGGTTACGAAAAACGCTTCAACCCAGCCTTCAATATAGATAATGAAGAAGATTTTGTGGCATGGTTGCTAGACGGTCAACCAGAAGCGCCGAAATATTTTGCCCGTATGAAGCATGTCAATAAAGTGGGTTCGCCATTATTGCGCGAATTACCACAAGCACAACACATTAAAGAGCAACCGGGAGAAGATATTGTACCGTCGGATGCCTTGCTCATTGATACCCGCCCAATAGAAGATTTCGCTGCGAAGCACATCCCCGGAACCATTAATATCCCGATTAGCTCAAGCAATTTCCCGACCTATGTGGGCTGGTATGTCGATTATGAGAAGCCGTTATTCTTCATCGCCTATCGTAATGATGTCATGGCGGTATTGCGTGCGCTGTATTCGATAGGGATTGATAATATACCGGGTTATTTCACCCATGAGGCGATTTCTCATCATGCCAAAGGGCGTGTTGAACAACAGAGTCCGCAAGAAATTTACGAGTCCGGCATAAAGATTTTGGATGTGCGCTCAAGCAATGAATATCACAGCGAGCATATTCCGGGAGTCATTCATATTCATATGGGCAAAGTGGGGCAACATCTGGACGAGATTCCGGATAATGAGCCGCTTGCGATTCAATGTGGCGGTGGCTTGCGCTCACAAGTTGTCGCCAGCATCTTGCAAAAACAAGGCTTCAAAAATCTGATTAATATGTCAGGCGGTATTGATGAGTGGAAGAAGTCTAAGCTACCATTAGAGCAGAATTAGTAGAATTATGCACTTGAGACCAAGAATTGTAGGGGCGTACCCACGTGTGCGCCCGATAAACACGGTCAATTGCGTCCATAAGTCATTATTCCCTGATACAGAGGTAGAAAGCAGCAGGGTACTTAAAAAGTATCCTGTTTTTGTTTCAAAAAAGATGTTAAATCAAAGCAACGGCTAGGCGTGGTTTAGCCGGTTGCGGCTTTGTCTTTGTTAGCGGCTTTGGCTTCTTTTGCGGCATCCTTGCGGAGAGTTAATTTCTTCAGCAGTTTCCAAAATCGTTTGGAATCAATCACGGCTGAATGGTGGGCGCTGTTGTCCTGTGGAATATCTTCGCTACGCGCATTATAAAATGGTCTGCGTGGATTATGGTACATACTGCACCTCTTTATGCAATTATTCACTTGTAGTTAAGTGTAGTTTGGGGTAAAAATGAGCCTGAGTCAAGCAGAGTCGCACTATCCGTATATGCACGAAATCGGGTAGACGACGGTAAGAGAATAGCAAGACAGGTCATGTTAGGTCAGGGTTTATAGTAGAGGTTCAATATTATTTTGTGACGTTTTGACAAGCCATCGCTAAAGATGCTTTGCGTTTAAGCGTTTTATAAAAACATAGCGATGGTTACTATTACTTGACCAATTTAATTCTTGAAGATTGGGCGCAGCACGCTGTCGCCCCTACGAAACCTCAAAAACTTTTTTGGTCGTGTACTATTTGAAAATAGGAAAATATAGCAATGCGAAAAATTTTGACATGGTTTTTGGGGACATTCATCGGTGGAATCATCGGACTACTAGCGATGTTATTCTTCGCATCAGAAGATAGCCAAATACGTCAAACCTTGCGCGAACACTATCAAGAGGCACTCGTTGCTGGGCGTAAGGCGAGTGCCGCTAAACGTGAGGCGCTAGAAGCAGAACTCAAGGCGATGCGCGAAGGCGACACGACAGATACTGATTAAGTTGTTTCCGTGACTGTGCTACCGCCTTCTTCTTCGTAAACTTCCGCAAATTGCACATCAAAACTGCCTTCTTTGAAGCGCCCTAACTCATTGCCAGCTTCTTGCCCAGCACCAGACATCAACGAGGCTTTTAGTTGCTCCTCTGTGTCAAAGTAGATTTCTAGCAAGCGATGATAAGGCGCATCACCTTGCGGACTGCCGAGGACATGCACCACCTGTCGGCGCTTGATATCTGGCATCCGTTCGACAAGCGCCAGAAAGTCGTTATAGGCATTCTCAAAATCGCCCCTATCATCTGGTTGTCGAAACATCACCACAAATTTAATCATACTCAAATTATCGTTTCATGATTTTGAACATGATTCCGACCAGTACACCGATGGCAAAGGCGACAAGAACGGTAAACCACACATTACTACTCGCAGTATCGGCTACGTCACCCACGCGCTTTTCAGTACGTTTTTCAAGGTCTTCTGCCATATGTTCAAGTTCTTTCGCTAATCGACTTGCACGGTCATCGCCATCAAACAGATGCCCAACATCACCGCGAAGGTGCTTGGCACTGCGATTCAATTGTTGCACAATATCTTTACGAGCATCGTCAGCCTGTTGTCGTATTTTCACGAAGTCCTCACGCGCCCGTTGCATCCGTGTTTTTGGTTTGCGCCGAAACATCGTTCACGCTCCTCAATCTGAATTCATTTTACCCCTATCTTAGCGCAAAATGTCATTCTTTGTTAGATGTCACCTATCACAATTTTCTCGTGAGGATGGTAAGCTGTTGTGTATTCTCTACAACATAAGCTGGTAAATCTTCGAGTTTTAGCGAATCGCGCACGATATTTGCCTTCATAAACGAAAAACGCAGTCATCAGACCACGCTTTCAGTATACACCACGACTTGTTTCTGAATTTACTCTGATTCTAGTAACAGGGTCATTTGTGTAGGTTTTGCAGATGGTAAATTATCCCGTGCTTGCTGCGATTCTACCTGTTGCCTTAAAGTCGTGATGTTAGCACGCCCTGTAGTCTGACTTTTCATAAGGCGAGTTGCGCCGCGTTGAATGAAATAGTCGTTACCCGCATTGCTTGGTTTTTTATCATCAAATGTCACCACAAATAATGGGTGTTGATACTGCAAGGCTGTTTTGCCAGCATTAAATGTGCCGCCCTTTGTACGCGATTCAACCAGTACCATCGCATCAGAAAGACCAATAATTGTGCGATTGCGCTGCATCGCATAACCGACATTCCAGCGTGCATTCAACGGAAATTCGGAAATAATGAGCAAGTTCTCTTTTTTAGCGTATCGCCGCAATTCAGAACGCAACTTAAAGCCATTAATGCCCTGTGGAAGCACAATAATTGTTCCAGCATTATTTTCAAGTGCCACACGATGCGCTGTTGCATCGACTCCCCGTGCATGACCACTTACCACAACCCAGCCGAGTTCAGCAATTTGCTGTGCGACATCCGCCGTAACAGCCAATCCCTTATCACTGACATTCCGTGAACCACAAAAACCAATCGACGGTTTATCTATCAGTTCTAAATTGCCCCATATATAGAGTTTTTCAGGCGCAGCATCACCTAATATTTGCTTCAACCTATTCGGATAATTACTATCTTTTTTGTCAAATACTTGTGTGTCTTTTTCAGATAGTTTATCAGTTGTTGTTTTTGGCTGAACCACTTTGTCAGGTTTAGATTGTTTACGCTCCGCAACAGCCTTTTTCCCTGTTTCGGATATGGCTTTGGCAACATTAATGGGCAATTTGAATATCTTTTTTATAGTATCTGGCGACATAGCATAAACATCATTCAATGACCAATTATTTTCAGTCATTTTTGTATTTATGATTGCGTATCGTTTTTTGCCGATGCCTTTGATGTCCATTAAGTTTGGTAATGCCATGATAGCTCACCTTAGTCTCGAATTGTCTTGGTTGCTACAAGTCCTTGAACTATTGCACCTGCCTTTTGCAGAATGCTTGCTAATTCAAGAATTGTCGTACCTGAACGATATACATCATCAAGAATTGTAATCCTTTTACCAGAAAATGGAGCATTATTGGAAACTGAAAATGCCCCCTTAATATTTTTTGTCTTTTCTTCTGGCGCTTCTAAACTTTTCATTGATTTTGTTTCGCGTATTTTAGCAACATATTGTTCACCATTGATTATACTGAACTTATCGCAGAGCCGTGTTGCTAAGGTAGTTGGCAAATCGAAACTTTTCTCACCATAGTACGGAACACCTACCAGATAATCTGATTGTCCATATGATGGGTGTTTAGTAAAAAACCGAGAAAAGTAATCAATCAACTTTTCAAGCTGCTGAGAATGTTCAGGCGTATCAATAGGATAATACTTGCATTGATGAACTAGACTTCCGGCTAAAGTTAGTCCACCCTCTGGCTTATCCCAATAAGGCTCATAATAATAATCTAATGCAAATGTTTGATGTAGTGTATCTTGTAGACATACCGCATAAGTAAACATTTTTAGTAAGTTGTCAATTTCCTGCGCTTCATCTTCGCTACTGTTAATATAAACTCCCCAATCATATTTGTGATTTCGGTCATCAAAGATGGAATTACAGCGATTTGGATACGCATCAGAGAGAATATTGTAATAAATTCTTTCGCCTGTTATCAACACACATGATTGTTGTTTAGCAACTATGTATTCAACATTATAGTCTTGAAGTTTGAATCTTTTGGGCATAATTCATTCCACTTACCATAATTATAGAACATTTTTTCTAAATTTGCAAACACAGTTACTAAACCATGCTTTCAGTATACACGAGGAGAACAATCTACGAACGATTACGCCTTTTCGATTTCGTTGCGAACCGTTTCCAGCAGATTATCAGCACGAATCTGGGCGAGGGTATAGCAGGGACCACCCAATTGGTCGGCTAAACGTTTTGCCAATCCTTGGTCAAAGGCGACATGCTCCATATTAATCGTCACAGTGCGAATCTCAGCCTCTTTAATCAGGTGCGCGATATGGTGTGATTCTTCTTGTGGCGAGAGTCCCTCACTCATGCTGACATTGCCTGCCCCATCGGTGAGCAAAATCATCATCGGCATCACATCGGGATTATGCAGCATTTCGCGCTTAATCGTATCGTAGCTCAGGAACAATCCGGCAGAAAGTGGTGTTTTCCCACCGACGGGAATATCTTGCAGCGCCTCTTTCGCCAGCATGACGCTATTTGTGGGTGGCAATATCAGCGAGGCACGGTCTTTCTGGAAAACGACCAGCCCCACGCGGTCACGGCGTTGATAGGCATCGGTCAGCAGCGACATAATGGCACTCTTTGTCGCTTGCATACGCTCGGAAACCGCCATACTCCATGAGGCATCCACAGCAAATAAAATGAGGTTGGCGGCTTTTTTCACACGGATTTTGCGCTGGAGGTCACTTTTTCGTAGGGCATACGCCATGCCACTTTCTTCTTTTTGCTTGACTCTGGCTTTTTGATAGACAGCCGCAGCGCGTAATGTGGCATCAAAGGCGATATCATCGGTTTTGTCGCCTGCCGGAACAGCCCGTACATAACGTCCCCGTTTGCGCTCGGTACGAGTCGTCGAACGTCGCCCTGAACGCTGGCGCGACATTTTATCGAGGTTTGTTTGCAATTTACGCGCCTCAAATTCCGCCGCAGACTGCACCTTTTGTCCCCCTTCCCACCAACGGGCATCCGCACTAGGGAAAGGGTTATTTTCGGCAGCCTGCTGTTGCGCGGTTTCCGGTGCTTGTGTAGACGATTGCTCGTCGCTTACTTCGTCACTTTTTTTTTAGCGTCGGCAGATGAGTCTTGTGCTGATGCTTCGCCATCTTCGGCAGTTTCAGCCGCATCTCCGTCTTCGCTCATTTCGGCGCGTTGTTCCGCAAGCTGATTTTCTACATTGTCCAATTGCGCGTTGGCATCTGCGAAGGGGCCCCGTTTCAGACGGTGCGGAATCGCTAACTTAATGGCTAGGGCAATATCGCTATCTGTGATAGCTGTACGCCCTTCATAAGCAGCATGAGCGCGTGCTGTTTTCAAAATCACGAGGTCGGCACGATGACCATCAACTTGCATTTCTGCCATCATGGTCGCAATCAGGCGCAAATCTGTGACTGTATGCTGAACATCACTGACAATCTCACGCGCCGCAACAATCCGTTCACTGAGGCTCTTTTCGATAGCTTGCCATTCTTCATGGAAGGCTTGTGGGTCATCTTCATAAGCAATATGGCGTTCCAAGATTTCGATACGGCTTTGCGCGTTACGAATACCCAACACATCGACAGAGAGTGCGAAACGGTCTAGCAATTGTGGGCGCAAATCACCTTCTTCAGGGTTCATCGTCCCCACAAGGATGAAGCGTGCTGGGTGAGAAAAACTGATGCCTTCACGTTCGACCACATTGACACCCATTGCGGCACTATCAAGCAGCAAATCAACGATATGGTCATCTAGCAAATTGACCTCATCGACATAAACAATGCCACGATTAGCACTCGCCAGCAAACCGGGTTCAAAATGGCGTTCACCTTTTTGAATCGCGGCTTCAATATCGAGTGTGCCGACAACACGGTCTTCGGTAGCACTCACAGGCAAATCCACAAATGGGACGCGGCGATTATCAGTCGGTAAATTGTTCCCACCGCCGTTATAACGTTCACGGGTAATATCTGACCATGTATCAGGGCGATTAGGGTCATCATTAAAGGGCGAATCTGCGACCACTTGCATGTCAGGTAGTAGTGCTGCCAATGCACGCGCAGCCGTAGATTTACCGGTACCGCGTTCACCCCGAATCAGCACGCCCCCAATTCGCATATCAATCGCATTCAGAATCAAGGCAAGCCGCATCATATCTTGCCCCACGATGGCGGTAAAAGGGTAAACAGACGGACGATTCGTCATAGTTTTGTATCCTCGCTTTAGCTGTTTCGTTATCAACAGAACGATTAGTATACGGGAATCAAAGAAAGATAACAATTGTTATCTTAACGGTTCAGGAGAATCCAAAAGCAGAAAAGCGCGTCTCTGTGTTAGGCTTTTTTTGAAACGTGAAAACTGTTTACGCTTCTGCGAGGGATTGTAAATATTCCAACACAGCTTGAGCTTCCTCGCCACCTTGTTGAGCATGAACAACCAATGGGATACCATGTGCGCCGCGACTGTTGCGTGCGTCAGGAAATGCCGTCAGAATTGCCTTCACAACATCCAACTTGCCGAGCATGGCTGCTGCGAAAAGGTCAATCCGTGCGCCTTTATCAATCAGATGGTGGGCAATATCGCGGCTTCCGGTATGGGCTGCTGCGCCGAGAGCCGTTTCAAAATCGCCAGCGCCCCAATCCCATGTTGCATTGAGTAGGGCAGGTGTTTCTTCTAGCAGAGCTTTCACTTTGGCAAAATCGCCATGAGCGACTCTCACAAATTCATTGACTAATTCGAGTGGTAAAGCAGGTGGGCGTTCTTGAGCCATAAAAAATCTCCTGTTTAGAAAAAATAATACCGATATATTGCTTGAAACCTTATCGTATTATAGCGTACATCTCGGTGGTTTATCTATAGAAAGGACAGATTGGGGCATTTAAGCGAGAGTACGCAGGTAGTCCAGATTACCTAGCAACCATTGGCATAATTCTTCTGTTTGAATCTTAATCGACTGAATAGCTTCGGCTGTGAGTTCGATAGCATCGGGAATGTATTGTCCGCGTGTTGGGTCATCGAATTCGGGTCCATTTCGGCGGCTGATGTCGTAATCTCGCAAGCGACAAATATAGAAATGTTCTTCAAGCTGTTTATTTGCCTTGCAATGCTTTAGCACAAACCCAACTTCAATGACTTCATATGTCGCGCCTAATTCTTCACACAATTCGCGCTGTAAGGCATCGAGTAAAGACTCATCGTCATCTTCTACACCGCCGCCGGGAGCAACCCAATAGGGGCTAGGGTTATGTGGTTTAATGCGCTTGATGAACAAGACTTGCTTTTGTTCCGTGAGCAAGATAGCGCGTACACGTTGATTTGTCAGTGATTTTTCCATAGCTGAATACAACATTTCTGTTCATTGCCTTATGATGTTGATATGCAAAACTGTAACAGTATAGCATAGTGCTATGATATTTTATGATTAGAAATACACAAAGATAGCTTGACAGCTTGTGTGTAGTCTTAACAAAGTCGCGCACGCCATTTCGGAGCGTAAAGGGGAATGGTACAAATCTATCAAGACATGACTTCAACCAGAAT
This sequence comes from Anaerolineae bacterium, assembly GCA_030950085.1. GTDB lineage: Bacteria > Chloroflexota > Anaerolineae > Aggregatilineales > Phototrophicaceae > JAUZRW01. The sequence goes on along the minus strand of JAUZRW010000258.1, from coordinate 23,970 downwards.
ACTTTCGGCGACATTAAAGCCGATGACGGTTTGTTGACTGCCCACAGTAATCGTCAAAGGTCCTTCAAAGGGGTCACGGGCGGTCACTTCAACTTCTGTGTTGAGTGCAAAGCCACGGTCAATGGTATGCTGCAACATTTGCGTATCCGTGGAAATTAAGCGTGATACCCGTGCTAGAGTCGCTAAAGGCAATTGACTCAATGGACGCAGATTACGGCGTGTGATTGTTCCGTCACTATGGGGGATGGGGTCGCCGTGTGGGTCAAACTTTGGATGACCTAGTTTGGCATCTATCGCCAAGATAAAACGGTCTGATACGGCATGTTCTAAATTATCAGCTTCTTCATGAACTTCATGCAAAGCATAGCCTAACTCTCGCACGAGGTAAAGTTCAATTAAGCGATGACGACGCACGAGATTCAGCGCCATCGCCTCACCTTTTTCAGTGAGTTTGACACCCTGATACTTCACATAATCGACTAGTCCAATCTCAACAAGGCGTTTTGCCATATCGGTTACTGAGGGCGCAGAAATATCCAAAGCATCTTTGAGAGCGTTGGTTGAGGCACGTTCATGCTCTTGTTGTAGCATATAAACCGCTTTGACGAAATCATCAACTGATTCAGATTTACCCACTTGCTGCATATAGCGTCCTCTATGGTCAAGTTAGATTTTCTTTATCATAGCATAAACAGGGAAAGTGCGAGAACAGTTGAGATGTTTTTTATTGTAGACGAAAAACAGCCAAATAGCGATTTTTATGGCGTGGTGCTTTGAATGTGCGCTGGACTGTGAGAGCATCAACAAATAGAGAAGTCACGATTCACTGTCCGCATCATCTTCGACCAATCTTGCCAACACATCAAAACTAGCTTGCCAAAAGATGCGATAAGTTTCCAGCCATTCTGAGGCTGATTGCATGGGTCCCGCATTGAGCGAGAGATGATGAACACGCCCTTCGACACGACGATTGAGTAAGCCAGATTTCTCCAACATCTTCAAATGCTTCGATATTGCTGGCAGTGTCATGTCAACGGTTCTTCCAGTTCGCTGACAGTTGCTTCACCCTGAACTAATCGCGCCATAATCGCCCGTCGTGTGGGGTCAGATAATGCTGAAAATACGTGGTTGAGTGCATCTGCTGTTTGATTAACCATACGGTTTAGTATAGAGATGCACTCGCTACCCGTCAAGAGCAAGGCACAAAGCTAAATTACTTTATCATCGACACCTGTTAACTGTCGCAGATACTCAAACTGTCCGACATGATACGCTTCATGCCAAATCGTGAAAGAGACAGACCCAGCCAATATGTTTGTTTCACTGATATCGGCATCTAATTCTTCGTCGCTGATAGTTTCCAGACGAGCGATGATTTGTTCACCTGCTGCCGTAAAATCAGCCATGAGTTGCTCTAATGGAAAATGTGGACAAGTCGCATCTGTAATGGGCGGCGTATCGTGGGCATAGATAGCAGCCGCTGTCTCGCCCCACACCGGCTCAAGCCCTAAACGTTCCATCAAAGAACTACGGCTCACATTGATATGCCCTAGAATCCAATTAGCACAATTGCCGCGCATATCCGGTTGTAACAATGTATCGTCGTGGCTTAATCCATCCAATTGCCGTTGAATCACATGTCCGTTAACGCCTAAAAGATGAATATAACCATCTGCCCGTTTACTGTTTGCCATCATACACCTCGCTATTTGAACATACGTTCTTATTATAAGATGTGAAGTGCTTTTGTGCAAATAGTTTATGGATATTGAAAAATGCGGAGTCCGAGAAGTTTTTAGAAAATGCGTAACGCAGAGAGGCGCAGAGTAAGATTTCGGTGAATCGCGATTTTGTATTTTGCGGCGGACATCATATATCGCGTCCGTTGTGACCCCAAATAGTGATAAAGAGTGTCTCTGTGATTGACTGAATTTTGTATAAAATTCTTGGCGTTTTGGCGGTTCATTTTCCGTATTTGTACGTTTATCCAAAACTCAAGTTAAACAAGTAATTTTCGCTATGTTTTTAGAACGTAGGGACAATCACTAGGATTCGCCCCTACGATTTTTAATTTTTACCAGATATTACCTTTAGTCAGCATAACCCACTGTTGCCGTAATACGTCCGTCAGTGCCTATCTCTAGCGGACTATTGGCTGCGATGTAATCAGCCACAATTTGGTCAAGTGGTTTACCGAAGTCATAGGGGTCAATGGCATCTTCAGCTAAAACAGCATAACCATCGCCACCATTCCGCATAAAGTCATTGGTCACAACCGAGTAAATGGCATCGGGGTCAATCGGTTCTCCATTTTCGAGTAAGACTTCAACAATCCGACTGCCGGGTTCTTGCGTTGGGTCAAAAGTATAGCTAATACCACTGACCTGTAAGAAGCGACCTGAAGCCCCATCGCGGCTAATCGTACCATCATCGGTCAATGCAATCCGTGAAACACCATTTTCGAGTGCTGCAATCACATCGGCACCGGTCAAATCCAGTGTGCTGACAAGATTACCAAAGGGCAATACAGTCAACACTTCACCGAGCGTGACTTCGCCTTCGTCAATATCAGCACGGATACCACCGCCATTTTGAATGGCAATTTCAGCGCCCGTATCGGCACGCATGGCATCGGTAATTAAGTCGCCAAGATTACATTCTTCCACACGGCAAACACTGCGGTTTCCCACAAGATAGACAGCACTGTCGCCAATCGCTGTGGCGCGAAGTTCTTCAATGGGTTCAGCCAGCCCTGCTATCAAATCAGAAACTTCGGGGTCTGGGGTGATATACCGTGACAGCAGAATTGCATCGCCTTCCCAATCAACTAAAACACCATCGGCATCAAATTCAACATCTAAGCGACCCAGATAAACGGTTTCTGTTGACGCTTGCACGACGAGGACAGGTTCACCAGAAGCACTTTCAAGCACGGTTGGGTATTCGCCCTGTGCGTCAGCATAAGCATTGCTGAGGAAAGTATTGGTATGTCCACCGACGACAACATCAACACCACTAACGCCCTGTGCCACTTCGATATCAGCATTGTAGCCAATATGTGTCACAAGGATAATTTTGTTGACACCCATAGCCGTCAATTCATCGACTGCCGCTTGTGTGACAGCAATTAAATCATTGTCAAATACGAGTTCGGGTCCTGGTGAGGATAAAATATCGGATTCTGGGGTGACAAGACCGATAATGCCGATTTGTTCGTCGCCCGCATCAAGCACCACATAGGGTTCTATCAAGCCTGCGAGGTCTGGTGATTCACTGAAATCAACATTGGCTGTCACAACTGGGAAGTTCAGACCATCAACAAAAGCAGCCAGCACTTCATCGCCATTATCAAATTCATGATTGCCCAATGTCATAGCATCATAGCCAATCATATTCATGATTTGGACACTATCTTGCCCAAGATACTGGACATGATACAGTGTCCCTGTAAAACGGTCTCCGCCATCCAGTAACAAGGAATTGCCACCTTCGGCACGGATTTGGTCAACGACGGTTGCTTGACGTGCAGCACCCCCATCACCATCACGATTCGGGTCATGATGGGCTTGAACATCATTGGTGTGCATGATAGTCAAAGAGAAGGTTTCATCTTGTGCCACCACCAGCGCCGACACAAGCAACAAAAGTACAGTTATCAATAAAAAGGTAAAGATTCTTCGGTTCATTATTGAGTCTCCTCAAAATGGTGTGAATATACAAAATCTATCTAAGCAACATTCTCTATTGCAAAAGAATGTATGAGGGTAGTTTAAGAGAATGTGATGATTTTGCCAATATGGAATGAGGCAATTTTTGATATAACCTCAATCATTAGGGGGCTTTTATAGCACAATCTCAGATTACAATAGAATCGTGTGGAAATTATAGTGGAATGTTTGTGTGTTCCCAAAAATGAGAAAGCTAAAAATATGCCTTATCAAGCTGAAACATATAGCGTCACAGTTGACCCTCAAAACCCCGACCCACAGGTGATGGCACTTGCCGGACAAGTGATTGTCGATGGCGGCTTAGTCGCTTTCCCGACTGAGACTGTTTACGGCTTAGGGGCGAATGCACTGAGCGAAGCCGCCGTTGCCCATATTTTTGAGGCAAAGCAACGCCCTTCTAATGACCCCTTGATTGTGCATATTGAGACTGTCGCGCAGTTAGAAACAGTCGCCATTGAGATTCCGTCAATTACGCAAAAATTAGCGGATGCTTTCTGGCCCGGTGCATTGACGTTCATTCTGAAAAAGCGCCCTGAAATTCCTGCCAATGTCACTGCCGGACGCGATACTGTTGCTGTACGTTTGCCTGCACACTTGATTGCCCAACGGTTGATTCACAAAGCAGGCGTACCAATTGCCGCGCCGAGTTCCAATCTTTTTAGTAGACCCAGCCCGACAACGGCTTATCATGTTTTAGCTGATTTAGATGGTCATGTGGATGTCATTCTTGATGGCGGTAGTACACAAATTGGTGTCGAATCGACGATTATTGATTTAACCTCAGAGATACCGACAGTCTTACGCCCCGGCGGAGTCACATTAGAGGCTTTGCGCGAACATTTGCCAACAGTCGCCTTTCGTCCGCAGCATATCACAGAAGATGATATCGCCGCGGCACCCGGCACATTGCTCAAGCACTATTCACCCCATGCAACAGTAAAAGTTTTCAAAGGCGAAGAAAAAGCAGTTTATGAGGCGATGCGTCACGAAGCTGCAACCGATATTAAACAGGGCAAACAGGTCGGTATATTGGCACAAGATAATGAAGCACTGGAATTTGCGAAATTGGATGTGCAGATTGTCCTCATCGGCAAAACATCGCAAGCCATGGCAGCCGCGTTATTTGCTGGGATGCGTGCGCTCGATAATAGCAAAGTCGATGTTATTCTCGCCCGTGCGCCCCAAGAAACAGGACTCGGACTCGCCCTTTATGACCGTCTCATGCGAGCTGCCGAAGGTCATATTATGGAGGTAGGATGATGAAAATGATTGTTATCGTCTATCAGCATTCGAGAACACGCCTGTTCATAAGTTTTCTTGTGCTATAATTCAAGTATCATTGAATGAAAATTGAAGTAGATGGTATCATGATAAAAACGTCTACCGCGTATAATCAATTTCTTGAATACTTGGCGCAGAAAGTAAGCCCTGCTGATATCTTGGCATTCCAAGCACCAAAGGAGCAGCAAGAACGCTTGCATATACTCACTGAAAAAAACAAAGCCGATACGTTAACGCCTGATGAAAATGCTGAATTGGATGAGATATTAGCATTTAATCGGCTCATGACATTACTTAAAACGAGAGCTTATGTTGCACTAAAGCAAAAATAATGAGTCGTATTTCAAACAAAGTACGTAGCGAAATCCGCAAGCGTGCCAATGAACGTTGTGAATATTGTCAATTGCCTGAAATATTTAGTTTTCAACCTTTCCAAGTTGACCATATCCTTTCGATTAAGCATGGGGGTTCAGATAAAAAGAGTAATCTTGCATGGACATGTGCGAATTGCAATAATGCTAAGGGTAGCGATTTAGGCTCTTATGATACTGAAACAGGCGATTTGGTTCCCTTCTACAATCCTCGCGCTCAGGAATGGCATAGCCATTTTGAAATTGACGCAAGCACAATTATAGGCAAAACACCAGAAGGACGGGTAACGGTTCTTATCCTAAAAATGAATGAAATTGAATATGTTGAGATCCGCCACATTTTAATAGAATCTAACCTTTGGGAATAACATTGTTATTTTAGCGCCGCGCACCAATCGCCAGCGTGCCTTGTGTTTTTTATCGTCTATTGCCATTCGAGAACACGCCATTTTTCTTGGCGTTTTTGCGTCTTGGCGGTTCAATCGTTTTTGGCTTTTATTACACAGCACATCCAAAAAAGCAGAAGCATTGTCACGAAATAGCCTTCGTAAAACGGCATTTCGGGAAGCCACTACAGCCGATGAATGCACCGTGTTTGCTCTTGCGCTTGACCAATGCCTTGCCACACGTCGGACATGCGCCGAGTTCTGGCGAAATGGGTATGTCAGCAGATACTTTTTTCGATGTTTTGCGACTTTTACGGGGCTTGGTAGATTTGCCTTTTTTGCTTGAACGCGGCTTTAAGACACCTTGAATCACTTTTTCGCCAAATAGCGGACTCACCTTTGACCAAAACGTTTTCAGATAGGCTTTGCTTTCGCGTTTGCCGGCTGCAATTTCATCCAATGCCGATTCCATCTCTGCGGTGAAGGGAACTTCAAACAAGCCCGATAGCTTGGTCGATAGCACCTGATGGACTTCTTTGCCACGCTCTGTTGGGATGAGACGGCGTTTTTGCACAGTCACATAGCGCCGTTTTTTGAGGGTGGCGACAGTCTGCGAATAGGTAGAAGGTCGCCCGACTCCATGTTTTTCTAATGCCTTAACGAGTAACGCTTCTGAGTAGTGAAGCGGTGGTTTAGTAAAATGTTGCTCAGGTGTAATTTTGATTGCTTCTGCGGATTCACCTACTGTCAGAGGTGGCAATTGCTTATTGGTATTGTCATTTTCTGCTTCATCATCAGATAGTTTCTTCGATTTGCGCTCTTTTTCTTCGCTGAAATTGTACATCCGCAAAAACCCATCGAATGCCAAACGTGAGCCTTTCGCAGTGAAAAGCACCTCGCCACCGATAACAGAAACATGCACTTCGTCATATATAGCAGGAGACATCTGACTCGCCAGAAAACGTCGATAAATCAAGTCGTATAAATCGCCAGCACGCTTATTTTTCTCGTTTAGTGCTGCTTTAACGGCTCGCGGGGAAACTTGTGTATCTGTGGGACGAATACACTCATGTGCCTCTTGTGCATTGCCCTTTGCCTTATAAATCACTTTGCCGATATAGCGTTCATCGTAAAGACTGCGAAGCGTCGCCTTTGCCATTTGCACCCCTTCCGGCGAAACAGCCGGACTATCGGTTCGCATATACGTAATATAGCCCTCTTCATACAACTTTTGGGCATGACGCATCGTTTCATCCGGCGACATTTTGAGGTTAGAACTCGCGGCTTGTTGTAATGTCGATGTTGTGAAGGGAATCGGGGCTTTACGGATTCGTTGTTTGGGTTGCACACTGCCAATACGAAAATCTACATCTTTTAAGGCATCCAGTATTACATTTGCCTCAGCACGGGTTTTGATGTTAGCCTTTTTGCCTTTCCAGTGGGTGAGTTTAGCCGAAAATTCACCTTTCTCGACTTTGAATACCCCTGTGATTATCCAATATTCTTGCGGTACGAATGCCTGAATCGCATCATCGCGCTCGACAACTAAGCGCAAGGCGACTGATTGCACCCGCCCAGCCGATAAACCTTTGCCATCGACAAATTGCCATAAAAAACGCGATGCCGGAAAACCGACGAGACGGTCTAAGAGGCGACGGGCTTCTTGGGCAGCGACCAATTGTTCGTCTAAATCACGCGGCTTTTTGAAAGCAGCTAGTACCGCAGAAGGGGTAATCGCATCAAATGTAACCCGTTGCAAAGTCAGTTTGGGATTGGCACGCTTGAGCAAATTAGCAACATGGTGGCTAATTCCCTCGCCTTCTCTATCGGGGTCTGAGGCTAGATAGACGATACGATACTCTTTTTTTGCCGCAGTTCGCAATTTTTTGGCAACATCTTTTTTCAAGACAACATAGTCAGCATCCATCTGTTCAAGGTCAATGCCGAAGGACTTAGGCGGCAAATCCATGACATGCCCCATGCTGGCAATCACATCATAATCCGCGCCCAAAATGTGCTTGAGTTTCTTGATTTTGCCCGGTGATTCGACAATCACCAGATATTGTTTCGCCATCTGACTCTTCCTAAAATTACGATTTTGCATTTATCGGCGGACAACACCTGTCCCGTCCGAAAATTGCGAAATTACTATGATGGCATGAATCTGCGATTCGCTGAATTTTGCTTAATCTGCAACCCTACGAATAATGGTTACGCCATTCCAAAAAGTCGGATGATGGTTGCAGTATGTCGGTTGGTCAAAGAGTATCTCATAATTATGCGGGCTGTGTTTAATAAAATCTTCATTCGCACGCCGCACAGCCTCATAATTGGTATCATCAACCATGATAATGCAGTCATCAGCAAAAAAGGGTTCAGCCAATGTGAGGGCTTGGCACTGATTTTCATAACTATGATTGCCATCATAGATGAAGAAGCCAATAGGAGTCTCATGTAAAGTCGCAAAGTAGTCGATGTAATCCATTTCATAGAAATCATGACTTGAACTAGAGTATTTCTCGAATCGTTTGTAGAAAGCCTCTTTTGGTCCCCCATACTCCGAGAAATTATCAATGCCAATACAGTGCTTATCACCATTGCCAATCAGTCCCGAAAGAAATGTGAAACCATGCCATACGCCAATATTCACAAAAGCAGTATCGGGTGCTATACGCCTCACAGCCTCATTGATGATAGCTGCCGTGGCATAGGTAGACATTTTGGGGATATAGCATAATTCTTGTAATTTGTCCTTCGTTGTTTGCTGAGAAAAAGGGATATCCGCATTGAACAATTCGAGCAACGTCCCCAACTTCAAACGCTGACTGAATCTGTCAAATCCAATCGGCAAAAGAGGCGTTTGTGGTTGAATTAAGCGAAATTTGATGGTGCTAAGATAATCAAGGTAAGTCTCTTGTGCTAATTCCTGAGTTGTATGAATGATGGCTCATTCCTTTCTACCATAATGATATCGTTGGATTCTACCGAAGTGTAGATAGCACAGAGCATAGTGCTAGAGATTATGAATAAAAACCGTAATTTAGCTGAAAAGATACGATTTTTACACTACTTTTTATTTTTAATCAGCAAATGTTAGAGCAAAAACAGATTTTCCGCTACAATGGGAGCATCACAAATGACCGTTTTGAAACTAAATTTTGGAGAAAAAGCAAAATGATTAACGGCTTATCTGGCACGATGATGGATTATCAATTAACTCTCACGCCCATCATGAAGCGTGCCATGCAACTCTACCCCAACAAAGAAATCCGCACAAAATTCGGCGATACCATGCACAAGGTCACGTATGCTGAATCGTATCGACGCTGTGGACAATTGGCACAGGCGCTCAAAAAACTTGGCATTGAAGATGGAGACCGCGTGGGAACATTCGCATGGAATACCTATCGCCATCATGAATTGTATTTTGGTGTGCCATGTATGGGTGCAGTCGTGCATACTCTTAATTTGCGGCTTCCGGCTGACCAACTCATCTTCATCATTAATCATGCCGAAGACAAGGTGATTTTTGTGGATGACACGCTCATCAAATTACTTGAGCCACTTGCGCCACAATTAAAGACCGTCAAACATTATATCGTCATGACGCATGGCGAATTGCCGGAAACCTCGCTGCCTAATGTTCATAGTTATGAAGAGTTGCTGGCGGCGGAATCGGGAGATTATGGTTGGCCTGAAATTGATGAAAATGCGGCGGCAGCTATGTGCTATACCTCTGGTACAACAGGTCATCCCAAAGGGGTCTTGTATTCGCACCGCGCAATTTATCTGCATACGATGATGGTTTCTCTAACCGACGCGATGGGATTAGCAGAACCCGATATCCTGATGCCCGTTGTGCCGATGTTCCATGCTATGGCTTGGGGGCTAGTTTATGCGGGTACGATGGTCGGCTGTACACTGATTTATCCGGGTCCTCATATGCAAGGCGCTGACCTCGCCGGCTTGATTCAAGATGAAAAAATCACAGTGACAGCCGGTGTACCCACACTTTGGTTAGGCTTGTTACAAGTGCTTGAAGCAGGTGACTATAATATTTCCAGTCTACAAAGAATGCCTGTTGGTGGTTCGGCAGCACCGCGCTCTATGATTAAGGCATACAAAGAAAAATTCGGTGTCGATATTCTCCACGCATGGGGCATGACAGAGATGACTCCCGTAGGCACGCTATCGGCTATCAAGAGCCATATGGCAGATTGGTCTGATGAAGCAAAACTTGATTTGCGAGCGAAACAAGGCATTACGCCGCCCGGTGTCGAAATGCGAATTATGGATGTTAATGGTGAAGAGTTGCCATGGGATGGCGAGGCTATGGGTGAATTGCAGGTACGCGGTCCGGCGGTCACGGCTGACTACTATAAAGACGAGCGCAGCGCCGATTCTTTCACGGAAGATGGCTGGTTTCGCACAGGAGATGTCTCATCTATTGACTCTGAAGGCTATATGCAAATCGTTGACCGTACCAAAGACCTCGTGAAATCCGGTGGCGAGTGGATTAGTACCGTTGAACTGGAAAATGCTATTATGGGGCATGAGGATGTGATGGAAGCGGCTGTGATTGCTATTCCACATCCGAAATGGCAAGAACGTCCTTTGGCATGTGTTGTCGTGAGCGATGGCGCAGATAAAGCGCAAGTGAAAGCTGGAATCTATGACTTGCTCAGTAAAGAATTTGCCAAGTGGCAGTTGCCAGATGACATCGAATTTATTGCCGAAGTACCGAAAACCAGTGTCGGCAAGTTTGATAAGAAGGTGCTACGGAAACAATACGAAGGCTATCAAATCGCCGAAACTGAGTGACCATTATTGCTAAGTATCTCTACAATATCCGTGAGCAGACCTCGTACTTAGGCAAAGGTCGTCCTGCTTTTTATGCTAGTATGGGTTGTTTGATGATTAATCTGCTATTCCGTTATAATGAAGGTGTGAACTTAATCAAGTGAGGAAAGCCGATGGACACAATACAGGCTATCAATCTTATCATCACCAATCCGAATATCAGGGGCGGACGACCTTGCATCGCCGGAACAGGTTTGCGAGTAACGGATATCGTAATGGCTACGATTTTTCATCATCAGACACCCAGCGAAATTGCGTCAGATTATGAGGTTACGATGGCACAAGTTCATGCAGCGTTGGCTTATTACTACCAACACAAGGTAGATATTGATGTGGACATTCGTGAACAAATCATTGAAGCCCGTGAATATAAGGAGAAGCGACTTGGCAGCACAAAATCTTCGCTTTTACCTTGATGAAAACATACCTGTTGAAATCGCTAAACAACTGCAAAGTCGGGGGATTGATGTTGTTACAGCCCGTGATTTGGGTCATGCACGCTGTTTATAAACCAGAAGACATGATTAATCATGTGGAATATTTGTGATATCACATCCGTTTTATATATCACGCGAGAGAAGATACCGTCACAGTCTGGTCTTTTTGCCAAATATCGTTCACAATGTAGGCACATATCCTACACACAACCGAGAAGATTTAATCCTCTATGCAATTCCATGACTTAAAATTGAACGATTCGTTACTACGGGCTGTCGAAAAAGAAGGCTATACTGAGCCAACGCCTATCCAAGCACAAGCTATTCCTTATATTTTGGATGGCAAAGATGTCATTGGCTGCGCCCAGACCGGCACGGGAAAAACTGCCGCCTTTGCCCTGCCCATTATCCAACGCCTCAGTACGAATCCGCGAAGGCGACATATCCGCGTTCTCGTACTATCACCAACCCGTGAATTAGCCGCACAAATCGGCACGAACTTCGGTGCTTATGCTCGTCATACACCCTTAAAGCATACCGTTATTTTTGGTGGAGTGGGTCAACAACCACAAGTCCAAGCTATCCGTCGCAAAGTCGATATTTTAGTTGCGACACCGGGACGCTTGCTAGATTTGATGAATCAAGGCATTGTGCATCTCGATAAAGTAGAAGTCTTTGTGTTAGATGAGGCAGACCGTATGTTAGATATGGGCTTTATTCATGATGTCAAGCGCGTCATCAAAACACTGCCCACCAAATGCCAGACGCTCCTCTTTTCGGCGACTATGCCGCAGGCAATCCAAGAATTAGGTCAACGTATTTTAATTGACCCCGTGCGCGTTGAAGTCACGCCACAAGCCAGCACCGTTGATAATGTGGTGCAATCTGTCTTTTTTGTCGAGCGCAACAAAAAACGCAATTTGCTCACGCACCTGCTCAAAGACTCGGCTGTCGAGCGCGTTTTGGTCTTCACACGGACAAAGCATCGGGCGAATAACCTCTGCAAACAACTCTCACGGGCGCGGATGCAAGCCGAGGCGATTCATGGTAACAAATCGCAAACAGCACGCACACGGGCGCTTGCTAATTTTAGAGATGGCAAGACACGAATCCTTGTCGCAACTGATATTGCAGCACGCGGCTTAGATGTTGATGCAGTGACTCATGTTATCAATTTTGATTTACCCAACGAGCCGGAAAGTTATGTCCATCGTATCGGACGCACAGCACGGGCAGGAGCATCGGGCATTGCGTATTCCTTTTGTGATATCGATGAACGTAAGTATCTCAAAGATATCGAAAAACTGATTCGTCAGCATATCCCCGTCATTGAGAATCACCCCTTTGTCTCGGATGCGACAGCGCCCGAACCGACTCAACTGCAATCCAAGCCAAAACAATACCGCAATACATCCGGCAAGAAGCGGCGCAGAGGGGGACGTAATCGACGGCGCAACTCCAACCGCCACCCATCATCAGAATAAGCGTTTAATCGTTCCCTGACTTAATGTAGCAGTTGTACGAAGTGTAATATCTTCGCACGAGAAATTCACGATTGCAGAAGCGGCGCTGAATGGTATCTTTTGATGCTTGATTTGCCAATTCAACCGTGACACGATATAACATATCCGCTAGATACGAAAAGTCAGGGAAAATGGTCACAATCGGCGTGTTGGCGCTGCAAGGCGCATTTATCGAACATCAGCAAATGCTAGAGAAAGTCGGTGCGAGGACAGTACAAGTTCGCCTCCCGCAACATTTGCATGATTTAGATGGTTTAGTCATACCGGGTGGTGAAAGCACCACCATCGGTAAGTTGGCAATCGCATATGGGCTAATAGACCCCTTGCGCCACTTTGCCCAATCGAAACCCACATGGGGTACATGTGCTGGGTTGATTTTTCTCGCAAAAGATATTGGCATCGACAGTCAGCCGATTCTAGGGTTGATGGATGTGTGTGTAGACCGTAATGCTTTTGGGCGACAAGCAGATAGTTTTGAAGTCGACTTACCCATCAAAGGCTTAAAAGGGGATACGCCATTCCATGCAATCTTTATTCGTGCGCCTATTGTACGAGCAGTCAGCGAAGGTGTGGAGACTTTAGCCCAGATTGATGATAATACGATAGTCGCTGTACGGCAGAGACACTTGCTTGGCACTGCTTTTCACCCAGAATTAACGAAAGACCTGCGCCTACATCAGTATTTTTATGATATGGTTGCAGAAACAGATTCATCATCACCATAAAGGGGCCTATCACTATGTTCAGTCACGACCAGATTTGGCTGGATTCCAACCCAAATGATTATGACGAGGACGAAGAACTATCTTTAGAGGCACTTGCGGAAGAAGAAGAAGCAAAGTATGACGATAACGACGGCGATTACTACAGCAACAAGGTAATAGTCGTAGACGAAGTGGATGATAAAGATTTCGATGTAATGGCGGAAGAGGAAATCCAAATTGATGATGACTTGTTCTTCAACGATGACGAGGATGACGATATTATCGAAGATGAGGGTTACGAGGATGATGTCGATTTTGATGATTTCTACGATGAGGATGAGGAGGACGAGGGTGATTATCATGACCTCTACGGCGATGATTAATCGTCTATCGCATACTATAGCAGCAAAGACTTCCTCAAGCGTCCAAATTTATTCGTTGTTTTCGTTGTCAAAATCTGCGATGGCTTGGGCATCATCTTCATAAATCCTAAATTGTACTAGATGATGAATATTAAGACTCATTCGTACAGTATGGCGTAATGAAGATAACTTGATATCGCCCCCTTTTTCGATGAATGTCTCGCGCCATTTGAACAATGCGTCAATCGAGGCGGCATCAAGGAAATGGACTTCCATAAAGTTTACAACAACACACGGCATATCGGATTCGGCAACGATGGCTTCCATAGAGGCATCAATCGCTGCCACCTGATACGAATCAAAACGTCCTTTTGGTCGCAATACCGGAATGCCGTCAATTATCTCCTGTGGCAGCATAATAAGATATCCTCGAATCCTTTCTCACCCACATCACGAACTAATTTATAGAAGGCTGCTGCACATCAATATCAAATTTAATATAGCACAGCAATCAATATCGCATTAGCGCCATGAGTGGAATCAAACTAATCTCACACTATCTGTTATACATTGTAATACTAGACAAAATGTTGTGATGTTATGGTTTCTTAACTCAATCACAATGAAGGAATATACTGTCTATCATGCAATCGTTTGTAAGGTGTTGTTATAGCGTAGGGTAAGCGTCAAAGAACAGGGAATACAGATAATCTATACTAAACATAGCACAGATTATTGACTTTCGGCTATTGCACGCCTTACGAGGAAACACAATGATTCGACTGGGAATCATTTCAGACACCCAATGATATTTTGTTATTTAATTCGGGTGCTGTCTATACCATGACACTTGAAGCGGCTCAATGGCAAGTCACTTATGAGGAGAATCAACAACGGCGGAAAATGCTTAAGCAAACGATTCGCCGTTATCAAAATCTGCCAAACACAGTGACCGCACATTCAACAGTCGGTATTCTCGAAATTGACAAAAATCGCCATATTCAACCCCACATTATCGAATTACCATTGCTCAATCATGCTCTGAACAACGATACTTCCGCGGCTATATGGTGTTAATCACTCCGAACGGGGCGGTATCCATGAGGCATACAGACCACCGCCGGATGTAATAGATTGTGCGCTACGACCATCGGCAGTCATCAAGTACAGTTGGTCTTCGCCTTCGACATTGCTTGTAAAGACAATATACTGACCATCTGGGCTATAACTGGCTGCTCAATCACTACCCGTCGTATCATAGAGAATCTGCTGATTGTTGCCGTTGATATCCATCGTCGCAATCGCATTATCAGCACCATCAAAGGTAATGTAGAGAATTGTCTGACCATCAGGGCTAAATATTGGGGAAGCATCACGGGTGTCGTTATTCGTCAGCAAAATAAATTCGTCAGTTTCGGTATCGAAGCGACCAATTTCCCATGTGGCGGCATTGCGTGGGTCAGTCCCTGTCGTGAAAATAATATAGCGTCCATCGGGGCTATAACGCGGATGCCCGATACGTTGCCCATTATTGAGAATAAGTTCATCTGTTAAACCATCCAATGTGACGCGCCGTAATTCGTAGAGACCATCACCATCAGGGTCGCTGGTATAGATAATCCATTGACCATCCGGCGACCATGATGCAATGCGATCAGACACCTCATTGAAGGTCATACGCTGCAATTGTCCGCCCCCTGTATTCATAATATAAATATCGAAATCGCCATCTCTATCGGATTGAAAGGCAATCCAACGCCCATCCGGTGAGGCAATCGGATAACTATTATTGGCATTCGGGTCTTGCGTGAGTTGTGTTTCTGTCCATGTTGACAAATCAAGCGAGACAATTTCTAGTGTACGATTATCACCTCGAATATCCGCGAAAATTAGTGTCCCACTGGCAGCGCTTAATGGAATACGCAATTGTGGCGTTCCACGTACACCTACAGGGTCAATGCCTGTTCGTGTGGGAACAAATAGGGTGGCTGT
The DNA here is from genome assembly GCA_030950085.1 of Anaerolineae bacterium. Lineage (GTDB taxonomy): Bacteria > Chloroflexota > Anaerolineae > Aggregatilineales > Phototrophicaceae > JAUZRW01. The sequence goes on along the minus strand of JAUZRW010000258.1, from coordinate 8,326 downwards.
GAGTGTGGCAGCCGCCTCGATTGTTGCCGTCGCATCATTATCTTCATCACGAGCAACGAGTGTTTGACGCGCCGCAAAACTGGTGGCATCTAATGTGAGTGTCGATGTGCCGCCGCTATTGGTCGATACAGTGGAGGCTGCTGCTGTGCTTGTCATGGAAGTCGCGCTGCCAACTACATCTAGGGTCGGCGAGGGCGATACATGGGGCAGTGTCGTTGATGGGATAAAGAAGCTGAGGGCAAAAAATCCAATCGCTAATAAGATTCCCAATAACCCGCAACCAATTGTGCTACCAATCAAGGCACTCATCATCGGGTTTTGCTGACGACGTTTGCGGATTTTAGAACGCAAGTTACTCGGCGATGGCACAATCGGGCGACTCACGGCGCTGCTTGGCGGGTGCTGATAACGGGGGGTGCTGATAGCAGGTGGCGTTGGCTGTTGAATACGTGCTTGTTGTTGGCGCAAATCTATTTTCCGAATAACCGGTTCGGTATCATGGACAAGGGCAGGTCGCTCAATCGCTAACTTAAGCCCTTCTGCCATAGCGAGAGCTGTTTGGTAACGTTCATCCCGATTTTTTTGAAGCGATTTTAAGATGACATTTTCTAAGGCAACCGAAATAGTGGGGTTCAGGCTACGCGGCATCGGTGGTTGCTGTGTCACCTGCATAACAGCAATGCTGTACGGTGTTTCGCTATCAAAGGGGCGACGACCTGTTGCCATCTCGAATAACATCACTCCCAAAGCGTAGACATCACTGCGTCCATCAAGTTCTTTGCCTTGGGCTTGTTCGGGTGACATATACGCCGGTGTTCCGACAACACCTTGCGTCGTAATCCCAGCATTGTGGTCTCCGGTGAGTCGTGCAATCCCAAAATCGGTTATAAACGCGCCGCCATCATCATCCATCAAGACATTGCTGGGTTTCAAATCGCGGTGTAAGACATCTTTGATATGGGCAAAATCGAGTGCGGGGGCAATTTGTTGGATAATATTCAAAATAGCATCAGGATTGAGAGGACCCCGTTGCAACATATCATCGACAGACCCCACAGGCATATAGCGCATGACAATATAGGGCTGCCCTTCAAACTCGCCATAATCATAGACAGGGATGATATTACGATGCTCTAATTGACTGACAATTGCAACCTCGCGCTCGAAGCGTTGCAGATAGGTATCATCTGTCATGAATTGCTTGGGCAGCACCTTAAGCGCCACCTTGCGATTCATAGATTGTTGATGCGCGAGATAGACGGTTGCCATGCCGCCTTCCCCGATTTGGTTGAGAACCTCGTAACCACCTATGGTTTTTCCGATGAGTTCGTCTGACATAAATTGCTTACTCGTTGCATAGATAAGTGTGCCAAATGATTATAGGTGAACTTAGACCACGCGGCAACGGGTGATGGTTATCACAACATAATGCACAATGTAAGAAAATTCGTTACACTATACGCGATAAATACATCATTCACTGCCGCACATCGGATAACCAGTACATGCGTATCAACCGTGACAATTCACAGTCTGCCTATCGTCGTCGTTCACGTTTTGGCGGCTGCTTGCCAACCTTGATGGTGATAAGCATCATGCTGGGTACAGGCTTTTTAGCACGCGATTGGATTCGAGAATGGACGTTACGCTGGTTACAGACAGCCCCCGAAGATGTCACGCTGCGCGATGCACAATTAGCTTTTGCGTATGGTGATATCGAACGCACGATTCAATATGCCCAGCAATTGCGCGAAGAAGAGCCGAACAATCAAGATGTGCTGGTGATGTTAGTACGGGCGCTCATTTATCGCAGTTATAGCGATATCAATAACGAAGTTGACCGTAGCCGCGCTCTGCAACTCACGCAGCAAGCATTTGACCAATTCCCACTCGATAATACCGTGACAGGTATTCATACCTTTGCTTTGCAAGCGAATGGCGAATCAGACGAAGCGGTACGTTTGGCATTACGCGCCATTTTGCGTGATGAAAATAGTATCACAGCACGCCTAGCCCTCTCGCTATCTTATGGTAGTCGGGGCATTTTTGATGCGGCACTGCGCGAAAGCGAACGGGCAGTACAGATTGCGAATGAATCAGCACTGGATTGGCGAGCCGATGCTTACCGAGTGCTGGCAATTGCCCATAGCGATTTAGGAGATTATCAAGAAGCGGCACAAGCGATTGACCAAGCTATCGACTACAATCGCCGTTTACTGCCCCTGCATTTTGAACGTGCCTTATATGCCCTCCAAGTTGGCGATAATGATACGGCGACAGCGTATTATTTCAATGTGATTGCCTTTGATGATGATAATGTGAAAGCACGTTTTCGGCTTTGCGAATTGAGTAGTACCTTGCGAGAAGGCAATGCTGCAATTGAATATTGTTCTTTCGTCACGGATAATGCCCCCGGTTGGTCTGACGGCTGGTATCAACTGGGGCGCGAACACTTTTTACAAGGACATTTTGCCGCCGCCCGTGATGCACTCGGACGCTGTACAACGCTGCAAGTGGCGCAGGGCATCCCGATAGAAGAACGCCGTTTTGAGTGTTGGTATATTCAAGGGCAAGCTGCCGAAGTCTTAGGTGATTGTGATACCTTGCTGCCCTTGTATGCCGATTTTCAGCAAATGGTCACTGAAGCCGATATCGTACAAACATGGACATATCCCCCAGAGGGACCCTCGATTTGCACTGACCCGATTCCTGAGCCACAAGGATAGATTTTTCGGGCAGGCAGACGTTAATCGCCTGTGAACCAGCGTTCATAGAGGATTTGCCCGACATAACGATGAAAGGCAGCACTCGGATGGGCATCGCGTGGTGAAGCGACAATCGACTCTGCCCTATCCCATGCAGCAACCTCATCATAGAGTGTCATCACATGGTCGCCATAACCCCGTGCCTCAAAAACGAATTTCACACGGTCAACATACGGCACCCTGCGAACCGCATCTTCCATGTTGGGGAAAATCACGACATACAAATCGGCATCTAAAGCCTCAATCGCATCTATGAAATCGTTTAATTGCTGAGCATGAATTTCCCAAATGCTATTGATATCATAGGTTGCGTATTGCCAATCCCAATATGAGCCTTCAAACGTGGCGTTGACGGTGCGCGTGCGAGGATACAGTATCCAATAAATGAAGTTACCGAGATACGATTGTTCGGCGATAGACCCTGCATCCGGCGCAGTCACAAATTCATCAACCCATAGGCGACTCACACTGGCAGAGGCGAGTTCAATGTCATTGAGGAAGTATTGTAAAAGCACGATATCGGGTTGCTCAGGTGGATTATTTTGCAACAGTTCCAATTGTTGCGGCGTACTCGTACCGGGGATCGCCAAATTAACCACAGCGTAGTCATCACCTAATAAGTTTGCCAGCACATCAGGGAAACGGTCATCTGGGTTATTGACACCCCAGCCGGAGGCAAACGAATCGCCTAAAACCGCAATTGTGCTACGCCCCTCAAAATCTGATTCTGCCCATTCGCTATCTCGAAAGCCGCGTGAATTGACCTGCCAATAACGGCTTTCCCAATTTTTGTGGGCGAGTGTAAATCCCCAACCACTATCTGCATAGACAAAGCGATAATAGGCTTCACCCATCCCCAAGAGTAGCCCTATCGTGACCAGCGAGACCAGTAAGCCACTCGCAATAGAAGCCGCACGGTTGGTTTTTTTCTGGATTGCTACAAGTGTCAATAGTACAGCGATGGCAAGCAGTATTAGCAAAAATATCCACAGTGGCATATTAATGAGACGAATCAGCATACGGGTTGTTTACGCTCCTTGTTGTGATTATGACCTGTCAAGAAAAAATCGTAACACAGAGACCCAGAGAATCAGAGGCGCAGAGTTATACTTGTTTAACAAACTATCTGTGATAACACTCTAATATCTGTTTCATGTTGTAATTTTGTGTGAGGTGCGATGAAACCCCGAAAGGGGCTATTTCGTCGCAGATAATAGGAATCAGCACATCGTATAGCAATCGTTGGGTTTGACTTGTGCATAATGGGCAATTTTCTGTATGCTTGAAGTGTAAGTCTCATTATTGATGTCCTTGTGATGTAGACAATATCTATAGCAAAAGGTCTGATTAGATTATTCATCTAGGAGGTTATTGTGAAAGTGAAACAGCGTTATTGGCTCATGCTCGGCTTATTATTGGCATTGATTGGGGCATTTGTCACACAGGCTCAAGATATTGAACCGCTTGCTGCGCCACCAGAAGATGCAGATATTGCGATTTCGTTTCCACCACCTGTCTTTGTAATAGGCGGTGCTGTCGATATTCGTGGGACAGCGGATACGCTCGATATGGCAAATTATTTTGTCGAATATCGCCCACTGCTACTTCAAGACACTAATTCCGGTGCGACTCCAATAGTGGATACAAACCGCCCATGGTTTCCGGCAACATTACCCGCTAATCAAGCAGTACGAAATAGCATTCTTGGGACATGGAATACGACAACTGCCCGTGATGGTTTATACGAATTGCGCTTGGTTGTTAATGTGACCAGTGGCGCACCGCAAATTTTCCGTGTTAGCCCGATACGGGTACTCAATAATCCGACACAGCAATTTGTTAGTTTACCAACCCGTATTCCATTGCAACCCACTCCAACACAAATAGGTGGAGGCAGTGGCAGCGCACGTCCGACACTTGCGGCGACTCCCACCTCGCTGAACACAGGTGAACCGACTGTCACCGCTTTAACTGATTCCAATGTGCGACAGGGCGACGATGTTTCTTATCCGCGTATAGGGTCATTGTTAACAGGTGAATCGGCTCGTGTCATTGGTGTGAGTGCCTTTAATTCCGGTTGGTATTACATCGAATTAAATAATGGTCGGCGTGGTTTTATTGCGCCTAATATTGTGCGCTTTAGCGGTTCTGAAAGTGGCTTACAACGGATTCAACCACCGCCACCGCCTACCCCACCGGCAACCGCTACACCGATTACAAGCGCGAATCTGCAAGTAACCGGATTACGGCTTGACCCACCGCAACCGACCTGTGGTGAATCATTCGATATTTTCATCAATGTCCAAAATACAGGGACAGGTCGCTCGAACTCGTCTGGTACGCTGACTGTCACAGACCGCCACGTACCAAGCGGCTCAACAAGCGGCTCAACGATTGGCGGCTTCCCAGAATTAGATGCCAATGCCTCGTTTGTGGTGGTTGCTTCATTGACTATCAATGTCTTTTTTGACGAAACACATGAGGTTGTGATTTCAGTTGACCCGTCCGGTCAAGTTGTCGAAACGAACGAAGGCGATAATAGCCGTTCTATCACATATACACTGCAACAAGGGGCTTGTGGGTAAGCGACTTTTACACGTTAAACATAAAAATATTGTAGGGGCGTACCCACGTGTGCGCCCGTTGTTATTTACGACTGCCCATTGTAAAACACAAAACCGTGGTTGACTGAGGTATATTTTATGATGCCCTCAGCAGGACTCGAACCTGCGACTCACAAAGTTTAGGAAACTTCGGCTCTATCCTCTGAGCTATGAAGGCGAGTGCTTGAAGAATATCATAAATAGAATTAATACTCAAGATTATAATCGCATTCAAGACATATTTTTGGGGGTGTCAATACAGGGCGGAAATATTAAAATTCGCTCTATCCCATCACAGCTAACATTGAAATGTACTGTATGTCGTCATTTGTACCCAATTATCCACATCCTGAAAAAGCCCTGCTCACAACACCGGAGCGTATTGATGCCTCTCCGCACTATAGCGGACGGGGAGTCGTCATCGCCTACCTCGATTCCGGTTTTTATATGCACCCCGATATCGCTGACCGCCTTCGACTGCATGTTGATGCCACGACGCGCCAAATAAAAGAACAATCTCGTGTAGAACAGGCTGATACTACGAGTTGGCATGGTTTGATGGTTGCGGCGATTGGTTCTGGAAATGGCGCGGCTTCTAATGGAAAATATCGTGCTGTCGCCTGTGAAAGTGATTTGGTGCTGGTGAAAATTAGTAATCCCAAAGGCGGTGTCAAAGAAGCGGATATTCTGCGTGGCATGAAATGGCTTGTTCGTCACCATGCGCGGATGAATATTCGGATTGTGAATGTGTCCGTCGGGGGCGATGTTATCAGTACCAACCCTGACCACCCCTTGCATCATTGTGTCCGCGACCTGACAAAAGCAGGGGTGACAGTCGTGATTGCTGCCGGAAATCAGGGGGATAGCCATCTTGTACCGCCGGCAAGTTCACCAGAAGCGATTGTTGTGGGGGGGTATAATGATAATAACAGCCTCAATCGTAGCGATTGGACAACCTACCATAGCAATTATGGTACTGCCTATGATGGTACAAATAAGCCTGATATCATTGCGCCAGCACAATGGATTGCATCGCCGATTTTGCCACAAACGATTGTTGAAAAAGAGGCGCATTGGCTTGGTTCATTATTACAATCTGGCAATAAAGAGGCTGTAAAAAATCTACTCGCACATGGCTTGGCAGATTTGGATATTCCCAAACCCAAGACGCGCCGCTTAGGAAAATCGCTGCATCGGACATTGCAAGACCGTATTTATGCCCATAAACTCATCCATGAGAAGTATCAGCATGTGGATGGCACATCGGTTGCCGCCCCGATTGTGTCATCGGTTATCGCGCAAATGCTGGAAGCCAATCCTAAACTCACACCGTCACAAATCCGCACAATTTTGAAAGAGACCGCCACACCCTTAGCAGGGATAGTACTAGAGCAACAAGGCGCAGGGGTTATTCATGCCAAAGAAGCTGTCGCACAGGCACTTCACCAACGCCATACCCCATCATTTACCTGACCTACGCTGATAGACTCCAAATCATTTCCTCAAGAGATTATGCTATAATGGGAAGAATTTACTGAAATTAGACGATTACAGAAGGAATGGTTGATGAAACGCAGTTTGGCTCTCCTACTCATATTGATGTTTGGCGGTCTTGTCTTTGCACAAGATACTGAACCCCCTGTCACGACCCGTAACGAAGTACCCTCACCAGATGATTTTGAGTTTCAAGTGGTCATGCAGAATTTGTGGCGACCTTTATATGTGACACACGCAGGCGATGGCACAGAACGCTTATTCATTGTGGAACAAGGTGGCATTATTTATGTTTTGGATGGCGGTGAATCGACTATTTTTCTCGATTTGACGAATCTTGTCTCGCCATCGGCTAATCAGCAAGCCTATACAGAGCGTGGTTTATTAGGATTAGCCTTTCATCCGAACTATGCCGAAAATGGCTTGTTTTTCGTCAATTATACAGACGGTGCTGGGCATACAGTGCTTGCTAAATATCAGGTATCAGAAAACCCGAATATTGCTGATTTCAATAGTGCAGAAATTATCTTTACGCAGATGCAACCCTTCCCTAATCACAATGGCGGTTACGTGGCATTTGGCACGGATGGCTATTTATATATGGCGCTAGGGGATGGTGGGGCGGCTGGCGACCCGTTGAGTGCTGGGCAGAATCCTGATTTGCTACTGGGTTCAATTTTGCGCTTAGATGTTGATGTTGAGACGGGTTATGGCATCCCAGCCGATAATCCCTTTGCCGATGGTGTCGGTGGTGCGCCGGAAGTATGGTCATATGGTTGGCGCAATCCTTGGCGCTTTAGCTTTGACCGTGTGACAGGCGATATGTATATTGCGGATGTCGGGCAAAATCAGTGGGAAGAAATTGATTTTGAGCCTGTTGATAGTGTGGGTGGGCTAAACTATGGATGGAATGTGCTAGAAGCGACCCATCCATTTAGTGGTGGGCATGTGCCAGATGATGTTGTCATGCCGATTGCCGAATATGACCATAGCGATGGCAGTTGTTCGGTGACAGGTGGCTATATTTATCGTGGCGACGCTATCCCGAATTTGCAAGCGACCTATCTTTACAGTGATTTTTGTAGCGGTGTGCTACGCTATGCGTATCGTGACACAGCGACGACATGGCAATCGGGCGTTTTACGACAAACTGATATGCTAGTCAGCAGTTTTGGCGAAGATGAAGCAGGCGAATTGTACATCGTCGATTATGGCGGCACAGTCTATAAGATTGTCCCGACAGAGTAAGGCAATTTTTGTTGTAGAATCTGCTAATTTTTAGAAAAAGCATAACGCAGAGCATGATTTTGAATAAAATTCTTTGGTATCATCTCAATAAATAGGGGAAAGTTAAGCCATCTGCCATGAAGAATCAAGATCAAGTAGTTGAGCCTGAGCATGTATCAAGTCAGGAAGCGGCAGAATCTTCTTGAAGCCCGAAATACGATCAGCAAGATATTGGTG
>JAUZRW010000257.1 GCA_030950085.1 Anaerolineae bacterium | reverse complement strand
GAAGACCTTTTGCAGGCTTTGTCCAATGCTATCTATGGCGCGGCACGCTCTTAGCCCTCACTTCGTCTTTTTATAACACTTTATAACGAAAAGTAGCTCTCGACATATCGCCGTAGGCTACTTTAATGTGCCAAAGTCTAGAGACAGCATACATGCTGTCCGCCGCAAAACACAAAATCATGATTCACTGAATATATCGAAATTACACCCGTCAACGAAGGTTTGTACAAATGCTGAAACCTGAGACAGAACACGCTACGATAAGCAACGATTACCAAACGCAAACCGCCGCGCCCTGTCAGGATTCGCATACAGCGATACAATATAATTATTGCGATTTGAATTTATACGGGCTGGAATATGAAGAATCTGCGGAAAACACTGCTCTTTTTACTTGTCATTTTAGCATCCTGCACCACACAATCCGATGAACCCGTGCTGGAAATACCGCCAACAGCGACTTTATTGCCAGTTGTCACACAGACGATTCGTGTGACCGAAACACAAGTTCCCACACGGACACTCTTGCCAACGTTTACCTTTACCCCCACCTTGACGAGTGCCCCCCCCACAGAGACGCTTTCGCCAACACCAACACTGACAGCAACAGTCTCTGGTATCGTGCAGTCCTTACAAGCCGTTAATGTGCGTGAAGGACCCAGCACAGAATTTAACATTTTAGATGCCGTCAATCCCGGTACAGGGGTGATTGTTATCGGGCAAAATGAAGACGGCACATGGTTTAATGTCCGTTTGGACGATGGGCGTGAAGGGTGGATGTCGGCGCGTTTACTACGCATTGAACCAACTGCGACAGCTTTCCCGACGTTTACGGCAACAGCCGATTTAACGGCTATCGCACAGGGAACAGAATTCCCAACGGCAATATTAGGGGGTGGGTCAGTGACTCCGACACCGCCGCCACAAGTTGTCACAGGCACAGCCGACTTGCCCGATGCCAATGTTGAGGGTGATGATGCCACATCAGAATCTGGTTTGGCGAATGGTGTGCGTATTGTGAGTGCAACAGAGATAAAACTAACAGCTCTCGCCCTTCAAGGACTCTCACCTGCTACCACTCAAGCCCCAGCGATTGATTCAGCATCGGCAACGACTCCGTCCGGCGATGATGTTCGTATCATTACAGTTGCGCCAAATTCTGATTCTGGGACGGTTGCTGCAATTACGCCGCCGACCTCTGCACCAGCATCTATCACACCAACAGTCGATATTGCCACAATTGATGGACGCGATGTATTCGCCTTCTGTGATGACCCTAATTTCGGTCTGCCGCCCCCAACAGTCTTACGCGCTGGGGATTATATAGATATTTGGTGGGCGTGGTTCGCCAGTACAGAGCAACAGGTACAAGACCATCTTGATGCCGCCTCGTATGAATTACGAATCAATGGTGAACAAATACAGGTACTGCCTAGCTATAGTACACCCATTCAAGCACAAGGCGGTGCGTATGCGACCTACTGGTATGTCCCATATGGACCCTTACCGGCTGGCGATTACGAAATCACCTATGTCGTCACATGGTCAGCGCCAATTTTTGACGGTACAGATAATTTTGGACCCGAAACCGATATCCCGTTTGAGCAAGAAACGTGTACGTTTACTGTGCGCTAAATGGCAACTTGCTTTCTCAGTTTATTCAACGCGAAAAAGCCCTCAAATTGGGGCTTTTTGTTTTACTGCTTGACCTTGTAGCCCCTACAAACTGTAGGATGCACATTATGAACGCTTTGCATAAGCCCCTTTCGGGGTTTCACCACGCCTCACACAAAATGGCAATATAAGACGAGTGTTAGGACGTTATCGCAAATAGTTTGTTAAACAAGAAAACCATAAGGAGAAACAAGATGGCAACACAAGAACAATCAACACATGATTGCTGTTCACCCACAAATACAGAGATTCAAGCAGAGCCAGTCGCCGTTGAAAGCTGTAGTTGTTGTTCACCTGCAAGCAGCAATGTTCAATCAGCGCAAAAGTCAGCGCAAAATTTGGTGACTGCGGATGTATCAAGCGTCGTGGATAGCTGCTGTGCGCCCGCAGCCGATGATGTTCAAGCAGTAGAAGACACGGTAGCCAAAACCAAGCCGGGTATCTGCCCAACTTGTAGCACAAAAGGGAAAAAAGTGGATGGTGCAACTGTGAAATCTATGTTATCAGTGAGTCTGTGTCAATACCGCGATGTTCCCTATTATTTCTGCCGCGAAGCAGACTGCGATACGGTCTATTTTACTGCCGATGGCACGCAAGTATTCGGCACTCAAGATGTGCGTGAACGGGTTTTTCAGAAAGAACCGAATGCAGGTGATGTATTTGCCTGTTACTGCTTCCGCCATACCCCGGATAGTATTCGTGCCGAAATCGTTGAAACAGGCGTGACTACGGTTGTGGATGAAGTCAATGTAGGTATTAATGCCGGACAATGCGCCTGTGATTGGCGTAATCCGCAAGACTCATGCTGCTTGGGCAATGTGATGAAAGTTGTCAAGCGCATTGAATCCGAACAAAACAGCATAAAAGTGTAAAGCGGTGCTGATGTCTGAAAAAGACCGTCAGAGTGAGCAGGATGGACATGCGAGAGGTCTCCATCCCTCATCCATTCTGTCCTTCATTTTGATATTCGGGATGCTGGCTGGATTCGCGGCGATATTCACCGTGTTTCGCCAAAATCCTCAGTCACTACCGATTAGCTTGGGCAATGACTCCAATGCTATCGAAATACAATCCGTTACAAGTAGTGCCATTGACATAACCGTTGTGCCAGCCATTAACGCAGATTCGGAGTATCTATTCAGCTATCCGTGAGAATTACAACGGACAGTATAAATACTGTCCTTACAGAAGGCGCGTAGTATGTTTTTGTATGGTGTCGCTTATGCGCTTGTTTCTTTAAGCTGCACATTTTTTTCGGGAGCTTAGGGTTGACGTTCTACTGGGCGAATCAACCTGCTGTCTGTTCTGTGCCGGATAACAAAGGCAAGAAAAAACGAGGCAGTGATACGGTCATTACGACCTAGCTTGGGCATCGCAATATTCTAAATATAGGGGATTAGGGCAAGTCGCACGCTTGCCCACGATACTTAACGATTAAGCGGTTCTGTCCAATAATCGCCGCCTTGACCTTCAGCCGTCCAGCCCGTAATGCCTTGATATTCGACACGCCACCATGCAATGCCATTCCCTTCATCACAAACGGGTCCTTCTAGCACGAAAAAGATACCTTCACCCGGAATTTGTCCCACAATACTCGCATTAGTCGATGGATTAGACCGCAAGCGATTCGATGCGCCGGGTGTGACTCGTGCTTGTTCGCCGATAGTCAAGCGTGAAGGCATGAAACCCTTACATCTTACAGAAGCAGTGGCATCAATTGTGGCAGGAACGCCTACTGTTGGTGCGGTTATTGTAGGAAAAGTGGGTGGATTGAGTGGCAATGACAAGCCGAGTTCCGGGGCATCAATGAGTTGTACAGTTGTATCAGCAGCCATACTGAAAACAGTCGATTGTGTGTTGTTCATCCTATGATGCACGATAGCACCGTTACCATTGGTATCGGTAAATTGTGATAACCAGCCATCCGGTGTGCCTGCCAAAACACGGATATCGCCAATACTGTTAAAACTAAGCCGTTCAACACGCCCATCACGATAGACGACATCCCAAAAATTGCCGTTATTGTTTGCCACCAAAAATGCTTGTCCATCGGCAACCCAATGAACACGGTCAAGCGCAACAGCATCAAGATTAAAATAAGCGACAGGGGCAGTCGGCATATTTTGTTCGGTCATGAAGCTGACTATGCCACCTGTGGGCGTATAGTGAATCACATTAGGAACGGCAAAAAGACCCGGCGACGGGTCATACGCAAATGCTTGATTTTGCGCCATATAAAGAAATTCGCCTGTGGCATCTAATCGTGTGCCAAAGATGCTGAACGAAATATTGGGATTCGTGATAAACCCGCCGATATCCGGCTGCCATAAAGCATACTGCCCTTCAAATCGCCCTTCGCACCCATAACAATTATCTGCAAAGCGAATACCATCTCGCGCCCATGTTTCCATTAATGCCCAAACTGCGTGTTCCGACATGCCATTAGCGATTGCCGCAGCACGCATGGCAATGTTCGAGGCGATTACACCTGTCGCAGCATCTACCACCATGAGACCACCAGAAAATGGTAGGCTATCATTGGGGTTGCTACCGACATAGCTAAAAGCGAAACGTGAGCCATTGGGTTCAAATCCTGCAAAATCATAGGCTTGCATCGTAGCAAGAGGGCTAACTTCCAGACAGCATGTGCCATTTTGCAAATCGGCTATGCGTAATGGGAATGCGATACCGGAATCTTCCTGAAATTCGGACAGGACAACATAGCGCCTATCATCCGAAATGATAACTTGCCGATAAGACGATGTGCCAGCCCCCCGTGAAAGGTTTGTCGGCAAGGCGATATTCGTCACCTGACCGTTCTGATTCAATAAGCGTATCTCCGCAGCATAAGGCGCAGCACTCAATTCCACATAGAAGGCAGCTTCCCATGATGTCGTTTGCGCTTGAGTCGGTATCCACAATAATAAGACCAGTAGCAATAAGTAGAATCTTCGCATGAGATAATCCTCTCTAATCAGTTGTTGTGATAGATATAGTGTAGCAGTGAATAACAGATTACGTTACAAATAAGTAAGGCATTTGTGGAACATGGTAGCAGGAGGTGTCTCGATGATTTTGTGGGTCTTGTACCGAACGACAGCACTTTTCATGCTCATATTAAGTTTAATGGGTCTGGTACTGGCATATGGTCAAAGCCATACTGACGATGCACTACTGCTTGTCGTTAATCTCCCGACACATCTCCAAATGCGCGATGTCATCATCTTAGATACGACGACAGGTGTTCAGTACGCTATCTGGCGGCAGCAAAATGTCGAACGGGTTGCACTCTCGCCGGATAAGCAGCGTTTGGCATTGGCATTGCTTTCACAGCGCGGTCTCACATTGCTCAATGTCGCACAACTCAATGATGGCAGTAATCGGAATCAGGTGCAAGATGGGGTGAGTAATCCGGTTTGGTCGCCGGATGGACAATGGTTAGCCCATACTGGACGCGATTTTCGGCTAGAAGGCTTGTATCTCACGAATCAATATGGTGAAAATTTGCATTTACTCTTGGATATTGATTCGGATGGTGTTCCGGTCTGGTCGCCGGATAGCAGAGGCTTGGCTTTTGTGACCGAATTTGATAATCAGAATGTGCTGCAAACCATTGATATTGAAAGCGGTGTCATCTCGACATTGTTTAGCACTTCGGCATGCATTATCCAAGTCGATTGGTCAAGCCAATTGCGCTTACTCACAGCAAATCATACGATTTTGGTAGATGTTGAAGCGCAAACGTCTACCAGCCAGCAAACGATTAATTTAGAAAGTTACGGCACTGCGTATAATGTTCGTTGGTCGCCGCATAATAATACACTTGCCTTTACAGCACGCCGTCGGGCGCAAGAGGTCGTCGTTACAGGCATAGATGATGGGCAGATACGCCGTTATCAAATAGATGGGCTGTGGATTGTCAGTGTCGATTGGTGGCAACCGCAACAACGCTAATTAACACCAATCATGGATAAGCTCAGAAAACGTGTTTTTTCGGCAAGTTATGGATTTTCGGGCGTAAAGGCGCAATACATTGCGTCCCTACAACGGGCTATGATCTTTTATGCCCCTAATTTTTGCTGGAATCCTTAAACGATATTCGCGTTTATTAGTAGTTTGTAATAGATGAAACAGGACATGGTGTTGCTGTGTCCGTTTTTGTTTATCGGGAGTATTCATTATGGATATCAAAACACTAGAAGAGAAGATGCACAAGTTCGTGGGTGATATGGGCTGGTATGCGGATGATTCGAGCAAGCCACAAACACTAAAAAACCTAGCGATTTCACTCGTATTAGAAGCAAGCGAAGTTTTAGAGCATTTTCAATGGCGTGAAGATACACAGGATAAAGAGGCACTTGCAGAAGAACTTGCCGATGTCATGCTCTACCTGATGCAACTTGCCAGCCTCAGCGAGATTGATTTGACGGATGCCGTTCTCAAGAAACTCGATAAAAATTACACCCGTGATTGGGATGCAGAAAATAATAAGAAAGCGGAGTAATCTATGTCAGCAAAAGATAAATACCACGACACAGTTGTATGTGCTTTACAGAAAGACAGTTGGCATATACTAGGGGAGCAACAACGTTTATTAGTTGACAAAAGAACGGTCTGGATAGACATTCGTGCATCTAAGGAAGCACCTGCAAATATCATCTTTGTCGAAGTTAAAAACTATGAAAATGTCGCATCACCTGTTGCTTACTTAGAATCTGTTTTGGGTCAGTATCTTCTATATCGTGCTATAATTAAAAGTAGTAATCGAGACGAAGAACTGTATCTTGCTTTGCCAGAACAAGCATTTGATGGCATATTTGGTGAAGAACTGGGCAAACTGGTAATCAGCTACTATAGCCTCAAAATCATTATGTTTAATATTCAGAAAGAGAGTATTATTCGATGGATAACTTGATGAACATTCTTCGAACAGAAATTGAAAAATATACAGGTGAAGCCCTCAATGGGCAAAGTTATTTGGCAGAAAATATTGATAGCTGCCTATTCACAGTCATTTCTATTGGTGAATTTAAGGGCAAACATGTTTCGTTTGCAGACCTCATCGTGCGCGTTGTAGGCGATAAAATTGTGATTGATGATGACCGCAATAGTGACCCCTTTTATGAGGCTCTGATGCAAGCCGGAATCGCAAGAGAACAAATTATCTTAGCTTATGCAGGTGAGCCTGTGCCTGATATGGCATAAATTCTCTCACTGTCTTGGACAAAAACTCTGCAACTCTCAGTCCTTATCTTCTAATAGCCCGCATATTGCAGTATCCTCTTGCACCGTAGTATTAAATTCCATTCTGAGATAATTTTTCATATCTTGTTTGACGAATTTTGTAAAATGAACTATAGTGACCCTTAGTAGACTCTTTAATCGTAAAGGAATGTGTTATGCGAATGTCGCGGCTCTTTAGCCAAACATTGCGAGAAGCCCCCGCAGGCGTTGATATTGTCAGTCATCAACTATTGCTCCGTGCGGGCTATATCCGACAACTTGGCGCAGGAATATTCAGTTACTTACCTCTTGCCCAACGCAGCTTAACGAAAATCGAAAATATTATCCGCGAAGAGATGGAAAAAATCGGCGGACAAGAAATCACCATGCCGGTTGTTCATCCGGCACAATTATGGAAAGAAACCAATCGTTGGTACAAAATTGGCGCAGAATTGACGCGCTTCACAGACCGTAACGAAACCGATATGGTTCTAGCGATGACCCACGAAGAAGTGATCGCTGATTTGATTCGTAACGAAATCCAGTCTTATAAGCAATTACCTGTCTTGCTCTATCAGCTTCAGACCAAATGGCGTGATGAACCTCGCGCACGCGGCGGCTTGATTCGGGTACGAGAATTTACGATGAAAGATAGTTATAGCCTTGATAAAAGTTGGGACGGGCTAGACGAACAATATCTACGCCATTATCAAGCATATTTCGATATTTATCATCGTTGTGGACTAGATGTTATTTGTGTTTCGTCTGACACAGGCATGATGGGCGGAAAGCTGGCGCATGAATTTATGTACCTGACTCCGATTGGTGAAGATACATTGATGGTCAGCGACGAAACAGGTTATCGTGCCAACCGCGAAGTCGCCATTTTCCAGAAACCACCAGCCGAAGCCGAAGCTGTGCAAGCATTGGAAAAAGTGCATACGCCGAATACAAAGACTATCGAAAGCCTAGCTGACTTTTTGAACATCCCCAAGTCAAAAACAGCAAAAGCAGTATTTATTGCAGCAACGATTTTGGAAGCAGGCGAGGAAATCACCAAACTTGTCTTTGCGATTGTGCGTGGCGATATGGATTTGAACGAAATCAAACTCGCTAATGCGCTCAAAGCAAAAGCCATGCGTGCAGCAACAGAAGCAGAAATTGAGGCAGTTGGGGCTGTGCCGGGTTTTGCCTCGCCGATAGGCATTAAGGATGATTCGGTGATTGTTGTTGTCGATGATGCCATACCGGATTCGCCTAATCTGGTCGCCGGAGCAAACGAAGTCGATTATCACTATAAAAATGTCAATCTTGGTCGTGATTATGAGGCGCACATCATCACAGATATTGTCTCAGCGCGTGACGGTGATACGACGGCTGATGGCAAAGGCACGTTAAAAGAAGTACGGGGTGTAGAAGTCGGGAATATCTTCAAGCTAGGCACAGATTTCACTGAACCATTGGGCGCAACTTTTCTTGATGAAAATGGTGAGCGTCATCCGGTGATTATGGGGTCATATGGTATTGGTGTCGGACGATTATTAGCTTGTGTTGCAGAAGAGCATCACGATGACAACGGCTTGAAACTACCGATGAGTATCGCGCCTTATCAAGTGCATCTCGTGATGTTGCCCGGTGGCGAAACCGCAGCAATAGCCGATGAAGTTTATCAAGAACTCGTCTCGGCGGGTATTGAGGTGCTATATGATGACCGTGATGAGCGTGCCGGAGTCAAGTTCAACGATGCTGATTTGATTGGTATTCCGTTGCGATTGACACTTAGCAAGCGGTCACTCAAAAATGGTGGTCTCGAATTTAAGCAGCGCGATAGCCAAGAGAGTCGCATTATTGAGCGCGAACAGGTTGTTGAAACCATGAAGGCTGAGATTCAAAGCCTGATGGATGGTATTAAGGCAACTGTTGTGACAGTACCGTATGAGGCGTAGTACCATTTGTACATTTTGTCACTAGCGAAATACTGGGAAATAGATTAGACTATTGATAGATACCGAGAGTAAAATAATCTCTCGGTATTTTGTATTGCGTTAAACCTTAAGATTTCTTGGAGAGAGTCTAATATACAATTAATGAGGATGTGTTATACTTAAAAAGTAATGGAGTTGGTAAATCGCTGGTCAGATGCACCAAAAAATTGTTTGTGAGTTCTGAAACAAATTCTCTACCTTTTCTTGTACACTTTCTATTGTTGAAGCCACTTGCTCAAGCGGATAGACTGAGAAAAGTCTGCACTGTTGCATCGCATCCATGGATACTTACACACATGATAGGCAAAACACACTCACAAATTGGTGAGCCTTTTTGTAGTTATTATAAAATTCAATAGTTCATCTTATTAGGAATAGATATGGCAGCTTATTTAATAGTCGATGTCGAGAACTTGATACACCATTTTCAGGAGCGTGGCATCGCAGTCGATATTCAAGAATTAGCCGTTGGCTTGCGTGGCAGTGCCTCGCTTGCTGCCGGACTTGCGAGTTCTGAGAAACTAAAGGCAATTGCGGTTGCCGATTGGGAACGTTTCAAGGAAAAACACGGTTTCATAGACCCCGAAGCAATTTTCAAGGCGAGTGGGTATGATTGTTTTAATGTCCCTCATCGTGACACGCTAGCCGATATACTCATCATTCATTACTTTTCATATGACCCTGAGCCAGTAGACGAACTCATTTTGGCAACGACCAGTCGTGATATCTTGCCATTGATTCG
>JAUZRW010000256.1 GCA_030950085.1 Anaerolineae bacterium | reverse complement strand
GTGCCACATCAGCCGCCGACGACAAACTAACACCACTCGCGCCATTTGCCAATAATACAACCATATCATTTGTACTGGTATCGCCATCTACGACAATACGGTTATAGGTCAAATCACAGGCTTTTTTCAGCGATATCTGTGTTTGTTCAGCCGTGACTTTGGCATCTGTTACGAGGATACCCAACATGGTCGCCATATTCGGCGCAATCATGCCTGCCCCTTTCGTGATTCCGGCAATCGTATATTCGCCGTTAATTGTCCGAACTTTGATAGAGGCAATTTTAGGGCGCGTATCGGTTGTCATGATACCCTCAGCCGCCTGTGACCAATTGTGACCGAGTTTGTCATAAGAAGCCTTGATACCTGCATCAATTTTCTCCATCGGCAGCTGCGTACCAATCACGCCCGTAGACATCACAAAAACTTGTTCAGGGTTACAGTCGATTTGTTCAGCGACTAAATTTGCCATCGTGCGCGAGTTTTCAATCCCGACACGTCCTGTTGCAGCATTGGCACTGACCGTATTGATTGCCACAGCCCGAATCTGACTTGCTGATGCCTGCAAATGCTCCCTATTGACCAATACAGGCGCAGCTTTGACCTGATTCGTTGTGAAAACCGCCCCTGCTGTACAATCCCGATTGGAGACGATGAGCGCCATATCTAGCTTGTCTGCTTCTTTAAGACCGGCATGGATACCTGCTGCCTTAAAGCCAATTACAGATGAAATTGACGGAACAACTTTACTCATTGACATGCTCCAGAATAGTGGTGAGTTTGTCAATCAAGCTATCAACATCACTTTTCTCAATGATGAGGGGTGGTACAAAGCGAATCGTGTTGGGGCCCGCATTGACAAGCAGTATGCCCTGTTCATAGCCTTTTTTGATAACCGAAGGTGCTTCAATCGTGAGTTCAATCGCTGCCATCAAACCCCGTCCCCGCACTTCTCTAATCAGTGGGCTATTGACCTCTTCGAGCCGTTCCATGAGATATTCCCCCACCTCTTGCACATGGGCAAGAAATTCTGGTTGGCGAATACGTTCCACCACATGACTAGCAACATTCGTCACCAGTAATCCACCTGCAAAAGTCGAACCATGATCGCCCGGTCTGATATTATCGGCAACCGCTTGTGTGACGAGAATAGCCCCTATCGGCAAACCATTGGCAAGTGGTTTTGCTAATGTCATCATGTCGGGAGTCACGCCGCTTACTTCATGCGCCCATAAAGTCCCTGTCCGTCCTAGCCCACATTGAATCTCATCAAAAATGAGCATTGCTTGATGGTCATCACACAATTGCCGTAATGCCCGTAAAAATTCGTTTGTGGCAGGATGAATACCACCTTCGCCTTGTAATGGTTCGACTATGACGGCGGCTGTTTTGGCTGTGATAGTTTCTTTTGCGCTATCAATATTATTGAACTCTGCTACTGTGACCCCCGGCATCATCGGCTTGAAAGGGGTTTGATATTTATCTTTCGGCGTAACGGCTAGTGCGCCCATAGTACGCCCATGAAATGCGCCAGAGAATGTCACAATATCGGTTTTATCAGTCGCTTCGCTATTAAATGCGACGCGCCGTGCAAATTTCAGCGCCCCTTCATTAGCTTCTGCCCCACTATTGCAGAAATATACACGGTCAGCAAAAGAATTTTCAACTAATTGTTTCGCCAAACGCGCATGAGGCTCTGTATGGTAGAGGTTACTAACATGCAATACTCCTGTAGCAGCTTGTTCTTGCATCGCCTGAGCGACACCAGAATCATTGTAGCCGAGCGAATTCACGGCGATTCCGGCAACCCAATCTTGATAGGCTTTGCCATCTTCATCATATAAATTAATACCATTGCCACGCACTAGGACAAAATCAGGGCGAACATAGGTTTGTAAAACATAGTTTTGCTCATTACTGATTGCATTATTGGTTGTTTGCATCATTTTCCCCTACATTATGAATGAATGAATACTGTCCCACCGTGCGTTTTGAATCCGGTGAGGTTGGTAATAACAGCCTTTGCTACACCCGATTGCAATGTATGAAGTGCTGTTGTGACTTTAGGAATCATGCCACCAAAAATCGTCCCATCAGCAATCAGCGCAGCCGTTTCAAGTTGTGTCATAGATAATTTCACCGTTTCATTAACGAGAACCCCCTCAACGTTCGTGATGAAAACAAGACGTTCCACACCGATAGCGGCAGCAACTGCTCCGGCAACATGGTCGGCATTGACATTGTAGGAACTGTCTTTTCCGGCACAAATGGGCGCAATCACAGGAACAATCCCTTGCGCCATCATCATAAGCAAGACATCATCACGAACACGGATTACTTCGCCTGTAAATTTCATATCAATCGACGGATGAGGCATTTTTGCTGCGCGGATAATGCCTCTATCCACGCCACTCAAGCCCTGTGCATCGACTCCGTTTGAAGTCAGTGTCCGTACAAGGCGCTTATTGACTGTTCCACATAGCACCATTGTCACAACAGAAAGCGATTCAGCATCGGTAATCCGCACACCATCAATATACTGCGGTTCAATATCGAGGCGTTGCTGCATATCACTGATTTCTTTGCCACCGCCATGTACAATTGCTACAGGCACAGTCATCGTAGCAATGACCGACGCAAGTTCGGATAGAAAATTTGGGTCAGCAATATCATGACCGCCGATTTTTATCAGAATGGGTTTCAACTTCATCATCGCTATAGCAAAGCCTCTGTTTCTGGTAAATCAAACATAAGGTTGAAGCATTGTACTGCTTGACCCGATGCACCTTTTCGCAAGTTGTCGATAACACTCGTAATGTGTATATAACGGTCAGTCACGGGTGTAATGCTAATATGGCAGCGATTGGTTTTGACAACCCCCTTAAATTGTGCGTGACTACCGAGTGGCATCAAACGTACCATTGGTTCATCAGCATACACATTGGCATATAAGCTATCAACTTTATCACTAGAAAGCGCATAGCCGAGCGACACATAAATACTTGTCATTAGTCCTCTATCAATCGGGACAAGATGCGGCGTGAAAATCAGGGGTTCTGAAATATCCATAAATTTGTGGATTTCTTGCTCAATTTCCCCGACGTGACGATGCGCTCGTCCTGCATTATAGGGAACAATATTGCCATAGGCTTCGACAAAGTGTGTTTTATCAGTTGGGGTGCGCCCTGCACCCGTAACACCAGATTTCGCATCCACAATAATCGGTGCATCCAATGATAAACCTTCAATTCGTAGCAACGGATACAAGCCTAATAATGTCGCTGTCGGGTAGCAACCCGGTACCGCCACAGCCTGAACCCCGGCAATCTTGTCACGATGCAATTCTGGTAATCCATAAGGCACAGGCAACATCTCTGGGTGGGGATGTTCAACCTCATACCACTTTTCATAAGCCTCTGCACTGTCTAGGCGCAAATCTGCCGAAAGGTCAATCACCTTGAGACCCGCATCTAAGCCCTTTTTTGCAATCGGAGCCGATGCCTTGTGTGGCAATGCCAAAAAAATGGCATCCACATTCTCCAATGGCGGATTTGCTGACGGGATATAGCGTAAATCCGTAGCAGGGACGAATTCTCCGGCATAAGTGTTGGATGTTGCGAAAATCAGTTCAACGTTGGGATGTTCACTCAAAATCTGGATTAAATCTTGCCCCGCATAACCAGATGCCCCATAAACCCCAACTCGGATTGTTTTTGTCATAGTCTCTCCTCATTAGCTATTTAACAAAAAACCCCAACCTCAAATCAATCTGTGAGGTCGGGGCTAAATACTCTAGGGATAATTGCGTTGCTATGAGTCAGGAACACAAATTGCCCAAAACGACCTTCAATGGCGTTGGGCGGCGACGGTAGAAACGTATGTTGATATTTTGACTCATAGAATATACATAATAAACATTGTTGATATTGGCAAATAGTGTACGGTAATTTAGAAAGCAAGTCAACCAAAAGAAAAGTCTTTAGGCACTTTTACAATTTCATTGTGCAACTTATCCAAATTCTCATTATCTACTCATCTATAGTTATTCATCAATAATGGGGTAAAAAACGTGCCATAACAATTGATAATAGGTGCTATCAGACTAACCTTAATGCTCCGTAATGAAAGATTTGAGCTTAAAGAAGTGTTGGGAGGATGGGAAAAGGTGGAGCAAGCAACATATTCTCAGTAGAATACACCTTTATTCTAAGCTCAAAATAGAGATTTTATGGTTCACTATCAACATTTCTTGACCAAAAACTTGACAACTTATAAAAATCGCGTTAAGGTGTTTTGCGGTCTACTAAACAAAAAATTCCAATTTTAGATTGTATTGAAATATTTAGAAATTTGCTCTCACATTTATTTAAGTTATTATAATGTTGAGGGTGTATAAATAATGTAAAATTAAACATTCTTGAGATGTTGGCTTTTTATAGCAACCTGTACCATCCGGTTGATGGTCAAAATTTTAGCCGTGAACTGCTGCCTTGTCATCCATAAAGTAGTGGAGCAAGGCGCTTGTATGTGTAATATAGGGATGGTGTGACAATATGGTACAAACAATTCAGAAAGGTCAGCTGCGCGCTCAGTTGATTGCCAAGGCAAGCAAGCAAGGTTTCATCACCTATAACGATATTCTGGCTGTGCTGCCTGATGTTGAAAAAGACGCAGACTTGCTAGAAGACATTATGTTCGAGTTGGTTGAAGCCAATATCAACGTTGTGGCTGGTGGAACAACGCCAGAAGACAACGCGATTGTTGAACCACTGCTTGAAGATGCTGAAGAAGATACTGGTGTCGAGATCGGGATAGAAGATGAGGATGAGGACATTATGTCCAATGACCTCTTTGCTTCTACTCGTAAGACACTGAATAATCTTAACGAACTCACCGAAGATGCCGGTTATCAAGCGGCTCTTGATACGGATGATGTCGTGGGTCTCTACCTTAAGGAAGCAGGTCGTGTTCCTCTTCTCACCGCCGATGAAGAGGTGGCACTGGCAAAACGTATGGAAGCTGCCGTCTGGGGACGCGAGAAGATGGTCGCGGCAGAAGAGCGTGGTATTGAACTCATGTGGTCAGAAGAACAATCCTTGCGCGAAGTCATCACAGATGGAGACCGCGCACAGGAACATCTGATTCGTGCCAATGCTCGTTTGGTTATCAGCGTTGCCAAGAAATATATCGGACGTGGTGTGCCATTTCTTGACCTGATTCAAGAAGGTAACATTGGTCTGATTCGCGCAACCAACAAGTTTGAATATCAGCGCGGACACAAATTCAGCACCTATGCAACATGGTGGATTCGTCAAGCGGTTAGCCGTGCTGTCGCCGACCAAGGGCGTACCATCCGTGTTCCAGTGCATATGGGCGACCAGTTGAATCGGATGCGCCGTGTCCAACTGCGGTTGCTACAAGAATTAGGACGCGACCCGAAAATTGACGAACTCGCAGAAGGTATGGAAACTACGCCTGAAAAGGTGGAGAATCTGCTCGAAATTAGCCGTCGTCCTGTTAGTCTGGAAACGCCGATTGATGATGATGGCGATAGCACATTCGGCGATTTCGTAGAAGATGTCAATAGCCCTGCTCCACCAGAAGAGGTGACAATACATCTTCTCCAAGAGCAATTGCAGCAGGCACTCGACAAATTACCGCCGCGTGAAGCACAGATTTTGCGCTTGCGTTATGGCTTGGCAGATGGTCGCGTCTATACACTTGAAGAAGTTGGGCAAACGATTGGAGTCACTCGTGAGCGTGTCCGTCAGTTGGAAGCACAGGCACTCAATCGCCTGCGCCAATCCAGCGCCCATGTCATCTTGAAAGATTACCTGTTCGAGGCATAATCTTGAGCAGCCATAATCGCCCTCAAACAAACAAAGGTCCCCTATTATGGTCTCTATTACTGGTGGTCATTGGGGGGCTATTGCTTCTTGGCAACTTTTTCCTACTCGGTACAGTAAACATTTTTGACTTGTGGCCTCTGCTACTGGTTTTAATGGGCGCGTGGATACTCTTGCGTGGCGATGTTGTCCCGAACAGTGACTTTCGCACCTTTGGCATTACACGCGGCAGTATTGAATCAGCCACATTGGAAATTAATTCTGGCGAAATTGATGTGCAGATTCGCGGTCTACAAAGTCGCAATGCTGAACGCCTGATTGCTGGGCAATATGCACAAGGCGCACGTCCTGACCTTGAAACAAGCGATGTTCATGCCCATCTTAAACTAGAGCGACACCGTAGCCCATGGCTTTCATTTGCGGATTGGGAAATGGGCTTATCGCTCGATTTACCGTGGCAAATTGTATTCAGTAGCCATTTAGGGCAAATCACAGCAGACTTAAGCCAAGTGATTATGCAAAATGCCCTCATCAGCACAGGCATTGGTGATATTCACCTGACAGCCCCCCCCGAAGCCTTTGAATCGCTGTATGTGCGTTCGATTCTCGGTAATATCGTAGTCATCACTCCTCCAGAATATCATGTTCGTATCACCATTGAGGGTGGGCGTTTTTTCGATATTCATGTTGATGAAGACCGTTACCACAATGCTGGAGAGGGTGTCTATCTTTCTCGCAATGCAGATGATAATTTGCCGCTAGTCGATATTGTCATCGCCGGAACATTTGGCGACGCTTACCTCACCTGATAGACTTATCCTATGATGATAACACCCTTAAATTTTGTAATTCGTGATGCGATTGCTACTGATATCGAAGATTGTTTGGCACTTGACCATCAGTATCAGACAAAAACTGTCTGGCAAATGACCATCTTGCCGGATGGCGAAGCATGGCAAGTTCAATTCCGCGAGGAACGTCTACCGCGTGAAATTGACGTGCTTTATCCATCGGACAATATGCGTTTGCGGCTTGCTCTGCCGCGTGAGATATGTTATCTGGTAGCAGTAAGCAAAACTGAGCCTGAGACTTTATTAGCTTATTTAACCTTAAGACCCGACCCTGTGCATAAAATTGCACTTATACAAGATATTGTCGTGGGGCGCGAGTATCGGAATAAGGGGATTGGCACACGTCTTCTGGGTATTGCGCGGCATTGGGCAAGTGAACATGGGGCGCAACAATTAATGCTGGAAACACAGACTATAAATTACCCATCGATTCGCTTTTGCCAGAAGAATGGTCTCAGCTTTTGTGGATTCAATGACCAATATTATCGAAACTTAGATATTGCTGTATTTTTCGGGCAAACACTACGATAGTCACTATGGATACCAACGAAATTATCACGACATTACTGGTGCTTATCAATGAAATCCTCGCCGCAGGCATTGTTATTATCGCTGCGTCTTTGCTGCTGTATAACCTGACACGCAATCTGGAGAATCGTGTCGCACGCGCTTCTGGTGCAGTGCTAACAAGCGTCACACTCACTTATATGATGGATGTATTTTTATCCCTGAATCCAGCACCGGAAATCATGGAAGCGGCTGTTCGTTTACAAT
Organism: Anaerolineae bacterium; assembly: GCA_030950085.1. Taxonomy (GTDB): domain Bacteria; phylum Chloroflexota; class Anaerolineae; order Aggregatilineales; family Phototrophicaceae; genus JAUZRW01. Next base: position 1,882 of record JAUZRW010000256.1, on the reverse strand, counting down.
GGATTGGGATTGCCTTCATTCCGGCAGCACTTTTCCACTTATCCGATGTCTTGCTGGCGACCACCGGCTTACCCTCTCGTGGGAGACGACGGGCTGTTGTGCGACTGTTGTATGCACTAAGTACCATTTTTCTAATTGCGGCAGCACTGACAGATTCAATTGCCAAGCCGATTTTTATCGCAGACGAAATTCGCCTACAAGGGCAACCCTATTTTGTCATTTACCTCGCCTATTTCCTGACGGCTTGTACCGTCACTTTTATCAACGTACAACGGGCAAGAAAACGCTGTCTCACAGACCGTAGCCGACGGCGTATGGCTTACTTGCAAATCGCCATTCTCACACCCGCTTTAGGGATTTTCCCTTATACGGCTCTTCTACCTGCCAGTGAAGGCTTAAATTTAACGATTCAAGTATTGGTCAATGTCGCCAATATTGTTGTTGTTATCATGCTTATTTTCTTATCTTATCCGCTATCTTTTTTCGGCTCAGATATTCCTGATAGAGTGGTGAAAGTTGAACTCTTACGCTTTCTGCTACGGGGACCAGGGACAGGTTTAGTTGCTTTAGCTGTTATCATCACTACCGGACGGGCAACAGAGATATTGGGTCTTCGCGGTGATGATTTTATGCCCTTTGCTGTCGTTGCGGCTGTCTTATTTTGGCAATGGAGTATCCATCTAGCATTACCCTATCTCGAAAAGTGGCTCGTCTATGGCGATGAAGATGATGTGCAAATTTCAAAATTACAAGACCTGAGTGAACGGGTATTGACGCGCAGAGACTTACAACAATTGGTTGAAGCAACCCTTGAAACGATGTGTGATTATCTGCGGACTGAAAAAGCATTTGTAGCACGTTTCAACAATGGTGATATCAACCTGACACAACAAGTCGGCGAACTCGCTTTTTCGGAAGATGATTTACAAAATGAGATAGAATTCTTGCGCGAACTAGCAACTTCTGCCGAGCGAGTTGCAGGACGGTCTGCATTCCAAAGTTGGGAAGGCTATCAGCTTGTCCCGCTCTATAGCAAACGGACAAGCAACAATACTGCCACAGGTATCATTGGCTTGCTGGGCATCTTCTTATCACAAAATCCGACTGACATAATTGATGATGATGAAGACACCACTTTACTCTATACCTTAGTTCAGCGTGCGGAACAAAGCCTTGATGATATGTTGCTGCAAGATGAGATTTTTGCGTCATTAGAGGGCTTATTGCCACAGTTCCATATGACACGCAGCCGTGCTGATGAAGTTGAATATAAAATGGGTCATCAAATGCTACGTCCCCTCAATTTGCCAGAAGGTGAAGAAACCTATGAATTGGTGCGTGCGGCATTACGGCATTATTGGGGCGGTGCAGGTATCACTCGCAGTCGTCTATTAGAACTTCAGATTGTACAGGCAGAATTAGAAAAAACGGATACGCCGATTCAAGCGATGCGAAATATTATTCACGAGGCGCTTGAAAGATTGCGTCCAGATGGTGAGCGTTCGCTAACAGGTCCAGAATGGACGCTGTATAACATTATTGATTTACGCTTTATTGAAGGTCGTAAAGTGCGCGATGTTGCCCGTCGTATGAGCATCAGTGAGCCGGATTTGTATCGCAAACAACGTCTCGCAATCGAGTCAATTGCTGACTCAATTCTCACGATGGAACGCGAGAGTTTGAACCCCTAAAACCCTCTATTGCCCCCATCAACCTTTGACAACACGGTATATACAACCTATAGTATCTATTCAGCTATCCATGAGATTGTGGAGAGCGAAAGTGAATAAAAGAAGTATACTAAAGTCATGCTGACAAAACGAGAAGAACTGGAACAACTGAATAAAGAAAGGCTTATTGACGACTATTTGCTACTGGAAAA
>JAUZRW010000255.1 GCA_030950085.1 Anaerolineae bacterium | reverse complement strand
AAAACAGCTTGCGGTTGTGGGGGCGTACCCGCGTGTGCGCCGGTTGTTATTGACGGCGAGATGCGACATGGTCATCTCCTACAATTTATACACTCGGATGAAATACACGAGCGATTAATCGCCCATGGCGACGGCAACGGCTGAGGCATAGACTTGGGCATGTGTGAGGCTAACATCCCATTGTGTGAGTCCCATTTCTTGTGCCAAGTCAGCCGCCGCGCCGTGTAAAATCAAGACGGGGCGCTTGCGAGGGTTATTGACGCGAATTTCGATTTCTTTCCAACTGACATCGCCTATCCCCGTACCAAGTGCTTTGGAGACAGCTTCCTTTGCTGCGAGACGCGCCGCGAGACGATGGGGTTTGTCGTTGCAGTCTTCACGCTCACCTGCGGTAAAAAAACGGTTCAAGAAGCGTTCTCCCAAGCGTGCAATACCCGCTTCGACACGCTCATGTTCAATCATATCAATACCACAACGCAGCATAATCACCTTCTTTGAGATTCGTGAGATTCGTCCGAAAACACGCATTTTCACACATCATAACACTCAAATATAGACAACCTTAAGAATTTGGCATTAAACTAACGGATATCCTACAGAAAAATGATGGAAAATCGGCTATGATACGCTTGTGGGCTATATGCAAGAAGTTTTTGGAATTGGTATGATAGAAGACTATAGCAATGTGGTGTCAGGTGCAATCAATGGCGATGGCGAAACGCGCCGTGCTGGTTTCGATGAATTGGTGCGCCGCTTTCGTGGTATGGCGTTCAAACAGGCGTATCAGATGTTGGGCGATGTGCAGATGGCGGAAGATGCCGTCCAAGAGGCTTTTCTGACCGCTTATTTGCATATTGAGAAATTGCGTGACCCACAAGCCTTCCCAGCATGGTTGCGACGTATTGTCATGACACAAAGTCATCGTATGATACGCGGCAAACAACCGCATTTAGAAACACTCGAAACACGTCTTGACCTCGCTACAGAAAAACCGAGTCCAGAGAGTATTCTTGAAGAACGAGAAATGCAATCTCATCTCCAAAGCGCGATTGATGCTCTGCCAGAAAAAGAACGGGCTGTCACGGAAGGGTTTTATATTCAAGGCGAATCGCAGAAAGAAATCGCCGAGCGCCTACAAGTCCCTCTGACGACTGTGAAAAAACGTCTGCAATATGCGCGCGAGCATCTTCGTTTATTGGTCGGTGATGTTAATGCCGCCTTTGACCACGCCATTGCCTCTGTTTTGAAGAAGCAACCCAAGCCGCAGCCACAACCAGTCTATGTCTATACACGCAAACAAACAGCAGACGACGACACGACGACATAACACTTTTCAGCATTGTATTAGATATTTTGTGGCAATGGAGACGGTTGAACATCCATTTCATCTAAGACAATTGTTTGACCGCGTTCTGATGATGTTTCAAAGGCTAACATGGCATCCAGAACATGGTAGGCTAGTGCGCCACTCGCACGCGCTTCTTTTCCCTCTTCGATACAACGCGCCATATCGACAAGACCAATACCGCGCTGAACATCGGAACGATGGGTATGCTCGATTTCTGTCCATTCGTTGGATGACGGTTGCCATAAACGGACTGCCCCAGCAAAGGTATTCGGGTCGGGGACGCTAAGACTGCCTTCTGTACCATGAATTTCAATGCGTGGGAGATTATGCTTCCAGATATCAAAACTTGTAATCACAGTCGCTATTGCACCAGACGCAAATTCAATGCTACCCGAATAATGTGTTTGGACTTCTACGGGAACAGCTTGCCCTTTAACCCCTTCATGTCCAGCCACGCGGTCAGTGACACCCCTAGCTGTGAGCGCCGCAACCCGTCGCATTGACCCCAATAAATTAACGAGTGCCGTTAGATAATAGGGTCCCATATCTAGCATGGGTCCTCCGCCGGCTTGATAATAGAAAAAGGGATTTGGATGCCACGGTTCTGGACCCCGACTCAGCATAAACGCTGTTGCGGCTATCGGGCGACCAATGGCACCACTTTCAATGAGGTGACGGGCAGTTTGTCCACCAGCACCAAGAAAGGTATCGGGCGCACACGCCACACGCATACTCGCAGCTTTCGCCGCAGCGAGTATCTTTTTGCCATCAGCGCCTTTTATGGCAAGCGGTTTTTCGGCATAGGCATGTTTTCCGGCAGCAATCGTTTTGAGGGCGACTTCGGCATGAGCGATAGGAATCGTCAAGTTTAGGACGATATCAACCTCGTTATCTGCCAACAAATCATCCACTGATAGCGCCCGTAGATGATAGTCTGTTGCAAAAGCCTGTGCGCGTTCTATATTCAAATCTGCACACGCCACCACTTGGACATCATCTTCAAACAAGGCTAAACCGCGCATATAAGCAGGGGCAATTGTGCCTGTTCCAATCATACCAATTTTCATCATGAATCAATCTTCCCCATCAAATATTGATAACTTTTCGCTACTGCTTGCAGCATATCGCTATCACAACGGTCTAATTCCACAATATGCCAGTTAGCCTGACTCGCCGCAAAAATAGCATCGAAATCCATGACACCATCGCCCAAAGCAACCATTGCGGCTTCGGTTGTTGCTGCGCCATCTTTGAGATGTAGTATCGGCACACGACTCCCCAATTCTTGGATAACATCTACCGGATTAAGCCCGCCTGTTTGTACCCAGTACGTATCAATCTCAAAGCCAACAGTATCCTCTGTGTAGTCTGCTAAATATTGATAAGCAGGTTTGCCATCTAATAATGCAGATTCCCACCAATGATTGTGATACAGTAATGTCAGGTTATTTGCCTGTGCGACAACATTCGCTTCATTGAGTAAGTCAGCAGCGCGTTTGACAGCATCAACACTCTGGAAATAGTCATCAGCACTGAGATAAGCACAAACTAAATACTCGCAACCATAAATGCCAATCGTATCCAAGACATTATTTTTCATATCCCCTAGTGGCAAGGGCAAATGGGCAGCCACAACAGTTATATTCAAACTATCAAAAGTGGCTTTTGCTTGTTTCGTTGTGATAGTAAAGCCAGCCGTCTCGACATTGCTATAGCCCATCGCAGCAACACGGCGCATTGTTCCATCAAAATCTTGTGCTAAGTCCTCACGCACAGAATAAAGTTGTACCGCGATTGATTCTTGTGTGACCATTCGTCTCTCCTCTATTAAAATGGTCTGTCATAATCCTCAAATTCAGTATCTATTCAGCTATCCGTGAGAATTACAACGGACGGCATCCCTACAGAACCGTTGTGATTTGTAGGGACACGATATATCGTGTCCGCCACGCATTGGATCATGGATAGGTAAACTGTTACTCAAATTCACTGATTGAGAACGCTCTCAAGAATAACTTGTGCGATACGTTGCCGCAAGAAAATTGGTCTAAGATTGCGAATTATCAAGACCAATTATCGTGCGGTACTAGAGAAGCAACGCTAGAAACCGTTATGATAGCAGAATCCATGCTACCGAAATGAGATGACCTGTGACTCAAAACCAACGCCTACAGCTTATTCTTGCCTTATACATTCCTTCTATTTTGATATCAATAGCATATACGCTCTTGACCCCCATTTTGCCAATTTTTGCTGGGGAGTTAACGACTGTGTATAGCATTATCGGCTTTATTCTGGCAGCCGAGTCATTGGGGCGTGTTTTTGGCGATTTACCAGCAAGTTGGTTTATTCGTCGTGTTGGGATGAAGCGCACTATGATAATCGGTATCTGGTTGTCGCTACTGCCGATGCTAGTGTTATTTATTGTTCACACTATCTGGTTGATGATTGTGTTACTGTTGGTCGTTGGTTTTGGACATGCGCTGTATAACATTTCGCGTCATGCCTATATCACGGTCATTATCCGTACATCATCACGCGGACGGGCGATTGGCTTACTCGGCGGTGTCCATCGTATGGGTAATTTTATTGGTCCCTTACTCGGTGGTTTTATTGGGGGGACGCTGGGTTTACGATATGGCTTTATCGGCTTCGGGGTCATTTCTCTCATTACATTCTTTGTAACTGCTCAGGTAGGTATAAAGGGTCGTCCAAGCAGAGCCTCATAAATAACTTGGATGACATTTTGCCCCTGTTTACGGGCAGTTGAGATATAACTGCGAATATCACAGAAAGTTTCAGCACCGAGACGAGTACGA
>JAUZRW010000254.1 GCA_030950085.1 Anaerolineae bacterium | reverse complement strand
TTTCGTACTCGTCTCGGTGCTGAAACTTTCTGTGATATTCGCAGTTATATCTCAACTGCCCGTAAACAGGGGCAAAATGTCATCCAAGTTATTTATGAGGCTCTGCTTGGACGACCCTTTATACCTACCTGAGCAGTTACACAAGTTAAATGATTGGATAAAATAAAATGACGAGTGCAACACAAATCCCAGACCGTTCAGATATTCCGCTTGAGCAAACATGGAATGGCGAGAGTGTTTTCGAGAATCTTGACGCATGGCATAGCGAATTTGAAGCAGTTTCTAAAGAAGTCCCCAAGTTCAAAGATTATGAAGGGCGCTTGAGTGAAAGTCCCGATGTGTTAGCGGATTACTGGGAATTTTCTAGTGAAATTAGCCGCCGTATGATAAAGCTCTATTTTTATGGCGCGATGAACAATGCCGTTGATAGTCTTGAGGAAGCCTACAAGGGACTCGTGGGGCAGGTGATGGGTATCTTCGCCCAAGCCAGCCAACTTTCGGCTTATGATAATCCTGAACTGCTGGCAATGGGCAGAGAAAAATTGATGGATTGGGTCAAAAATCATGAGCGACTCGCTATCTACGAAAAACGTATAGATGACTTGTTTCGGCAGCAAGCGCATGTGAAAAGTGCCGAAGTTGAAGCAGTTCTAGGCATGGTTAGTGAACCTTTTGCGGCGGCAAGTCAGATTGGCGGTGAAATCACCAATACAGATATGGAATTTGCCGATGCCCTAGATAGTGACGGCAAGCCCTTCCCCGTGACGCAGAGTAATATCGAAACGGTTAAGGGACATACAGACCGTGAAGTTCGTCGCACAGGTTGGAACAATTATGCCGATATGCACCTCAAGTTCAAAAATTCACTCGCTGCCAGTTATATCACCAGTGTTAAACAGAATACGATGATGTATCGAGTACGGGATTATGATAGTGTATTGCATATGAAGCTGTTCAATCATAATTTGCCGACAGAGGTTTTCACTACATTGATTGATACCTATAAGAAAAATCTCCCCACTTGGCATCGTTATTGGGATGTGAAACGGCGGATACTCGGTTATGATAGCATCCACTCTTATGATATTTGGGCTCCGATGACTGACAAAGAACCCTCTGTTACTTGGGAACAGTCTGTTGATTGGATTAGCGCAGGCTTAAAACCATTGGGCGAAGAATATGTTACAGCAATACGACAAGGTTGCCTTGAAGAACGTTGGGTTGACCGTGCGGTGAATAAGGGTAAACGGCAGGGGGCTTTTTCTTTCGGCACGTATGATACCTCGCCCTTCATCATGATGAGTTATAGCAACGACTTGGGGTCTATGAGTACCCTCGCACACGAACTCGGTCATTCGATGCACTCCTACTTATCGAATAAACATCAGCCAGAAGTTTATGCCAATTATTCGCTATTTGTAGCCGAAGTCGCCAGCAATTTTAATCAGGCAATGACTCGTGCTTATCTATTTGAAGCGAAAAAAGATGACCGCGATTTTCAATTGGCACTGATACAAGAAGCGATGGATAATTTCCACCGTTATTTTTTCATCATGCCGACGCTTGCCAGTTTTGAATACGAAGTTCATGAACGTGTGAATGCCGGAAAGCCCCTCACTGCCGATATCCTCAACGGTATCATGGCAGATGTCTATGCTGCGGGTTATGGTGATACCATGACTGATGACCGTGAGCGTACAGGTATTACATGGGCGCAGTTCGGGCATTTGTACGAGGCATACTATACTTTCCAATACGCGACAGGAATCAGTGCGGCTCATGCCCTTGCCGATAAAGTTCTCACGGGTGAGGCAAACGCCGTCGATAACTATCTCAAGTTCTTATCGTCCGGTAGTTCTGTTTATCCGTTGGATGCCTTGAAAATCGCTGGTGTGGATATGACTTCGCCGGAAGCGATTGAGCGGACATTCAAGGTTTTAACGGATTTGGTTGACCGTCTCGAAGGTTTGATTGAGGCGTAATTCACAGAAAAGAGTAACCTTCGGTAAGTTTTTACAAAATGCTTAACGCAGAGGCACAGAGAATCAGAGACGCAGAGTATAATTTTGAATAGAAATCTTGGCGCTTTGGCGGTTCATCTTTTTTTCTAAGTTTTTTTCCAGATTCTACAATAAGGTAGAATTCGATAATTCTTTAGAAAAAGCGTAACGCAGAGAAACGGGGCATGGTTACAGGTTTTAGGTCAGGGACGGCATGTATGCCGTCCCTACTCTCTGTTCTCTGTGGTTCAAAAAACTCAGGTCGATAGATACAAATCGGGATACACTATGCGCGTTTTGATGCTGTCGAAAGCCTGTATTGTGGGCATTTATCAGCGCAAATTAGAATATATCGCACAACAGGGCGTGGACTTGTTGGTACTTGTTCCTCCCTCGTGGCAAGATGAGCGCGGTGAACAAACGCTAGAACGAGTCTATACAGAAGGCTATCGTTTGCAGGAAACACCGATTCACATGAACGGTAACTTCCACTTCCATTTTTATCCGCATCTCGGCGATTACATGAGTGAATTCCGCCCTGATATCGTGCATATTGATGAAGAAGCGTATAATGTCGCCACATGGCACGCCCTCTTTTTGGCGAATATGACAGCCACAAAAACCCTCTTTTTTAGCTGGCAAAATATCAAGCGCAATTATCCACCGCCCTTTAGTTGGGGCGAACGCTGGGTCATGAAGCATGTGGATTATGCACTCGTTGGGACAGATAGTGCTGGCGAGGTTTTACAGCAAAAAGGGTATCAAGGTCGTTTGGCGACGATTCCACAATTTGGTACCGATGAACACCTTTTTCAGCCGCAGCCGCTCCGCACTGATAGACCGTTTACCATCGGTTATATTGGGCGCTTGGTTGAAGAAAAAGGTGTCGATTTATTGCTGATGGCTGCTGCAAGGTTATCCGGCGATTGGCGTGTACGAATTGTCGGGAGTGGACCTTTACGCGCTGAGTTGGATGCTCTGACTCATGAACTCGGCATTGCTGACCGTGTGATTTTCATAGATTGGGTGGCTTCTACGGATATGCCGCAGCAATACGAAGCAATTGATGTACTGGTATTACCCTCGCTTACACGCCCCAACTGGAAAGAGCAATTCGGGCGCGTGATTGTGGAAGCCATGGCAACCGCACGTCCGGTCATTGGTAGTGATAGCGGCGCAATTCGCGGTGTGATTGGCAGTGGTGGTCTTGTTTTCCCCGAAGGTGATGTCGCGGCACTGACAGAGCATCTTCATACCCTACAAACAAAAGCCGATTTACGCTTAATTCTCGGTGATATTGGGCGCAAACGGGTTCTGGAACACTTCACCCATGAGCGCATCGCCGCCGCAACGGTCAAGGTTTACCACGAGATATGCCAATCCGATAGTACGCTGAATCCCAAATAATTGGTGATTCTTCAAATCTTCACAGCGACAGGTTATAATCTAAAGAAAAACCATCAGGATTGCTTATGTCACAAAATATGCAAAAGAAGGCAAAAACTGTTGCTTCATTGGAATTGGAATCGGCAAGCGATGAGGGTTTAGAGCAACAAGAAGTATCCCAAGCCGATACGGACGCAATGTATCAAATGGCATTACGCTATCTTGAACGGGGCATGAATCAGAGAAAAATTGCTGACCAACTGGTACAACAGGGTATCTCGCGTCCTGATGCGACTGAACTCGCTCGACAGGTTTGGAAGGAAAATCTAGGCACACGCAATCAAAATGTGACCATTCTTGTTGGTGTGGGAGCATTTTTCATTGTGCTAGGGATTGCTTTTCTGATGCCGCGCATTTTGGACAACGGCGGACTCCCGATTTTTTCACCTGCTTATTTGATGCTGCTTTTTGGAGTCTACTTAGCGTATCGTGGTTATCGTGAACGGCAAGAAATCCAGTAAATCTTTGCGGTTTAATGCCTTACAGCCCGATAATCTGCATCAGACCGCGTCCGAGTGCGAAGACACCGCAGCCGATAATTGCTAAGGCAATCGTCAGCGATGTACCCACTGCTGTCGGCGCAAAAATACCAAAAATTGGCAAGAGAGCCATAGCAATCAGCACAACGCCGGCAAAGGCATTGCGATACCCTGTTTGTCGCATCACATTTGTCCGTGAACGGTTCAATTTAACGAGCATATTTTCTGCTGTCTCAGGATTAATCCCTTTGCTGATGAGTTCTTTTTTGATATCAGCGTGCGATTGACCCGCTTTTATCATTTGGGCAGCATGATAATAGAGGGCAAGGGCAGCAGTTTCCATCGGGCTAGAATCTTGGTCGCTCACAATGAGTCCTTATACGCTATCAACAATAATCTCAGTATAACCCGAAATTCTGATATTTAAGGGGCAAAGATTATGGGCGCTTCTCTAGCAGAATACGTGTTGCTTGTTCCATGTGTAGCATATCATGGTGAGACACAAGGAAAAATTGGTCGTGTAGCGTAAATTCGCCGCGCATGGGATGAATTGCCGCACGTTCCCAATCCGATTCCTCGCGCTCTCCGAAATAAGCGATTGACAGAGTACGGTGCGCTTGCCATTCGTCTAATACTATTTGTGGGTCTTGCTCAAAATATTTGCGTTCGGCGGCGAGGTCGTCTGGTTTGGGAAACGGCAAATCCGGTTTATCTTGCTCGACAGTGAGTTTTGCCCGTTGCAGAAAAATTTCTTCAAAGTCGCGCAGATGACATAAGACTGCCACCACAGACCACCCTTCGCCACTATCACGATAGACCGTCAAATCGTCATGACTCGCATTCTTGATGAGGTTATCAAATGATTTAATGGCATTTTCCATGTGCATAATTTGCCAGCTTCTAACGGATTCTAGTTTCATATTGTTTGCTCCTGATTGTGATAAAAGTAAGGTCTGGTCAATCATTATAAAAAAGATGAACCGCCAAAGCGCCAAGATTTCTATTCAAAATAATGCTCTGCGTCTCTGTGTTAGGCTTTTTCTACCAATAGGGGCGACAAATCGCGCCCCTCTCTAAAATCGATTTAGCGCGGAACGATACATAATGTCAGACGATTAGGCAATGCTGCCGGACAAGTGCGTTCGCGTCCATCGCTGGCACTTCGTACACCAAATGGCGCAACCCAGAAGGCGATATTGGGTTGTAAGGCACGCTGCGCCACCACATTACAAGGTTGCGGCGGCGCTGTGACATCAACCCCTTCTAGGGTGTACATGATGCACTGTCCCGGTGCGAGTTGTGTGATGCGTCCTAAGCCGACACGAAATTCTTCGCGCAGCAAATTGACATCGCCAAACATCAAGGGTGCATTGGTCGCATTAAGGGCTGGATTGTTATTGAGCAAAGTCGTTTGGTCAGTCATCATCCATTGATTGAGCGAATTATTGATAAAAGCAATTGCATTGGTGGTATACGCTAGATAAATATACGGGGTGCTATCATTGCCGCCACTACTACCACCTGCAATATAAAATTCGCATGTGAGGGGGCTATCTTGTGTATTGGGCGCGGCTGCTTCACATTCGGCACGCTGGATACCACCTTCAGACACGATGAAACGATTCACACCATTAACTTGTGTCCAAAAATGAAACGCTGTATTATTCGTCGTGCGCCACAATATGGAACGACAGCCTGCTACATCTTTGGGGTTGCCGCGTGTGATTGACCACAATTGCAAACACTCTGCACCATCTAGGTTGCCCGAAATTTGATTGGCATTATAACTTGTGGCTGTGCCATCGCTAGACGTAAGGGTAATGCCGTTGATGTTCATCGGGTCTGGTGTCAAGTTGATGAAAGTAATATCGTTATCATCGTAAATCAGGCGCACATTGGCTGCCCGTAATACACTAACATCAATTGCAGTACCGCGTGCAATCGACGTTCCGGGTTCTACGGATTGTGAGACAATTGTATTCGGCTCTTGTCCTTCGGTAATATCGGCAGTCGTATCTTCACCTAGATTCAAGCCGATAATATTCAGTATTGACGCAGCTTGAGGCAGTGGCATCCGCCGCACATCCGGCACAACAACAGTATCCTGCGCGAGAACAGGTACAGTCAACAGTGTTATAAGTCCAAGTAACAAGCATAAACGTTTTAACATGGCTAGTGCTTTCTTCCAAATAAACTAATGTCTGTAACACCGTTCATTATACTGTAATGTTAGCTGAATCGGCGAAAATCTGAACAAATCAGTAGATAATCCCCCAAAAGGACTAGCCGTGATAGCATTTTATTTTACTACGATTGCCCTACCCATAATTATCCGCCCCTGTTGAATTGCCCCTGCACCGTGCTATAATCGCGCCCGAAACTTGCTTGATAAATCGAAATATACACGGTAATAATCCGTAGAAACAACACGGAGACTGCATTTGATGTCTTTTAATCGTAACATAAGCACCCTATTGTTAGTCATGCTTTTGCTGATTGTGGGTTTTATCCCTGCTCGTCTTAGCATGGCACAAGATAATTTGTTGCAAAATCCTGGATTCAACGATGCTGGTTCCTATCGTGACCAACGCCCGGCGGGTTCAACTTATCCGTTTGCCTTTGCTCCCGGTTGGAATGGCTGGCAAACCTTATCGCCGCGTACTGAGTCATGGATGAATATTGAACCAATTGCCTTCCCACATTCTTCTGATAATAAATACGAAGGCAATGCCTCACAGAATATTGGACGTGGTAGTGGGACATTCACGGCGGCGGCTTACCAAATTGTCAACGATATACCTGAAGGCACGACTTTGACGTTCAGCGTTTGGGTTTTCCAAGAAAATGATGCCAGTAGCGGCGCACAAACCCGTGTCGGCATTGGCAGTAATGTCGGTGGCAATCCCTTATCGGGTGCTATCACTTGGTCATCTTGGAATCGTTCGGTACGCTCTTGGCAACAATTGACTGTCAGTGCGACTGTGCCAGAAGGCAGTGTGACAGTCTTTGTTTACTCGACACAAGGTCAGCCCAATGACCCGAACCAAGTTTATTATGATGATGCACGCTTAGTTGCTGCCGGTACAGGCGATGTCGATGTGGGTTCGGGCGGTGATAGTAATGGCGATGGGACACCCGATGCAACACAGCGTCCAACCAATACGCCTGCTCCTATATTTGCACCATTTGTTAATCCACAGGGCGCAGACGACGCAGGGCGTATTGAGCATGTTGTCCAATCTGGCGATACACTGGCGGCAATCTCTGTTGCTTATGGCATTCCGCTCAGTGAGATTCTTGAAATTAATGGACTCGAACGCGGCTCTATCTTGAGTGTCGGGCAATCTATTCTCATCCAAGAAGCGAGTGCTGCCGCAACAGTCGAATCGACAGAAGAAACAGTCGCAACAGTAGACAATACGACTTCTAGCGGTGGATTTGCCTCGCCCACGCCACAAGATGTTGCTGTCAATGCGACAGATGTTCCAGAAGTGGCAACGACAGAAGAAGCAATTCAAGAACCGACAGTAGAACCAACAGACATTCCTACTGAGGTTGTGACAGAAACGCCGACAGAAATTCCTGCTGATGCTGAACCGACTGTGCCACCCACAGCGACACTGATTCCGCCAACGGCAACCGACGCACCGCCTGCACCTGTTGAAACAGGCTCAAGTGCTGACCCACTAGCTATTGATGCGGCGATTTGTGTCTTGATGTTCAATGATGTCAATCAGAACAACATCCGTGAAGCTGAAGAGGCTCTGTTAGCCAATGGTGTTATTGCATTGCAGGCAGAGGGTAGCGCAGATGTGCAATCTTATACCACGACAGGCGAGACCGAACCATTCTGCTTTAGTGGCATTGATACCGGTGAATATGTGGTCAGTGCGATTGCTCCGACAGGCTTTGGCTTACGCAGTGATTCGCGTTTGGTCAATGTGCCACCCGGACAACAATTCATCGTGCGTTTCGCGGCTATCGAAGGCTTAGAAGTGACAGCCGTTCCGACGACTGTGGCAGATAACACGATTCCGGATGCTGACCCACAAATTGTTGAAGAAGAGCCTGATGATACCCGTCGTAATTTGCGAAATATCGCCGGAATCATCGTATTTGCGCTGGCAGGTGTTGTCTTGGTCGGTGGCGTTGGTGCGGCATTTATCGCCAGCCGTCGTTAATCTTAGAAGCAACGTAACTGCTCACCCCACCCCCTAAATCCCCCTCCCCGAAGCATCAATGAGGGGGCTTAAATAACTTGGAGGTCATTTTTAGGGTACAAATACCCTCCAACTGAATAGTTACAAAACTAGCATTTATGAGGGCGTGACAGTTTGCGCCTATAATTTGATTTCAGAACACAACAGGAGAAATTCTAGCCTATGAATCGTAAACTCATCTTTGTGTGGCTATTGATTAGCTTAATAAGCGGCGGCATCTTACAGGCGCAAACATCCGGCGGGCAAATTTGCATCCGTGCTTTTGAAGACCGTAATGGCAATGCCCAAGACGATAATAATGAACCGCGTATCCAACGGCGCTTGAGTGCAACTCTGGCAAACGATATGGGTGTCATCATCGATAGTGCTTTTATGGAAGATTCGCTCAATGCGGCGGCAGGAACTTTGTGTTTTCAACGTTTGGATGCGGGGCAATATACGCTGCGTGTTGTCAGCGCCGAGTACACCTTCACGACGGAAACAGAATTTATCACCGCCATTACCAATACGGGCGTTCAAACATTTTCAGTCGGCGGGCAATTGATTGTCAGCGCGATTCCAACAGTGGATAACAGTGGCGATTTGCAATTGACTTCTGCCGAACAGCAAAATTTGATAACACGTCTCGTCTTTGCAGGTATTGGTGCGGCGGTTGTGATAGGCGCGATGGCGGTTGTTGGGGCATTCATTTATTTGATTTTTATGCGCCGTCCGGCACAACCTGTCCAATATGCAACAGGGACTTATCCGGCTATCCAGAGTCCGCCATCAACAGGGACGATGCAGCCTGTCATTTACCCGATGGATGCAACCGATGTCCCATTCTCTCGACCTGCGCCTGTACAATATGAAGATGACGACACGAATCGCCCTAACCGCCCAAATAATCCGGCAGACGATACTTTTGAGTTCACAGATGACGATACGAATCGCCCTAATCGCCCAAGCAATCCGGCAGACGATGATTTTAAGTTCACTGATGATGAATAAGCGTATCAAACAAGCCCCTTGTGGGGTTTCACCGCGCCTCACACAAAATGGCAAGGTGAGAGCGAGGCTACAGGTTCAACATAGTCACTTTGTTAAACAAGTAGTTGCTGTCATTTTCCTCAGTTTTCTATTAGCAGGATGTGCTGCAAAAGCATCTATGGCTGTTATAGAGAGTGAGGTGCTTTTGCAAGAAAATTTTGAAGATGCTGATACGTCATCTTTCCCCTCTTATGGCTTGGGGGAAGAAATTGTCTTTGCTGTAGCGGATGGGTCTTATGCTGCCATTGTGACGGGGGGCGGTTATGTGTGGACGTTAAATAACCAGACGCATAGTGATGTTGTGATTGAAGTCACCACGACTAAAGTATCGCCTTCGCCACAAGATACCTATGGGATTATCTGCCGCGCCCATAGTTCTAATAATGGCATGGGCTATTATTTCATGATTGATGGCAATGGCAATTTTGGTATCCGCAAAGGCGATGGTGAACGGGTCTATGTTCTTGTGCCTTGGACACAAAGCGATGCCATCAACACAGGACAAGGAGACGAAAATACGTTACGGGCAGTTTGCGTTGATGATTATTTAGCCTTTTACATCAATGGCGAATTTGTAGCAGAAAGCAATGATAGTCAATACATTGAAGGGCTTACCGGAGTGGTTGTTGCGACAACCGAAGAACGGGTTGCTATTTTCTATGACAACTTGACAATCCGTGAAGCCTCTATCAGCAACGAGTAATTACAACATAAATTCTGATGTTTCGTCAATCAGTTTGGATAAAAAGGACATAAAGGCTGTGCCACCTGTGCCAGTCGGGTTTGTGGATTTCGCAAAAATGTATGCCTTAGCATAGTACAAATGAGCGCGGCGGAAGGTCATCAATTGGCGTAAGACATGGTTATAGGCATCGGCGAGATGTGGGCGTGTTTTGCAATAGTCGCGTAATCGAATTTGGCGCATATGCTGGATGAAGTCTCGATGCTCTAGCGGCATATAACGTTGCATATCCATTAAGCTATGAATGAGTTCTGTCGATTCGTGTTCAATGTTGAGTCCAGCAATCAGCGCCGGAACAACACTACTTTGTGCGCCCGAACCGCCGCGTAAGGGTGTCGGGTTGTCTTTAAGCCCTTCAAATACCACTGTTTTATCAAAACTCATCAGATAAGGTCGCATATCTTGATGATAAATATCAGGGTCACACAAATCGGGCATTCGGTGGAATGTTTTTGTGATTTGGACTAGGCCGTCTTGTAATGTTCGCAGAACCTCTAGTACAGCCATATCATTTTCAGCATCCACCGCCGTATTTACCCTGCTGAGGTCATAGAGCATCGTGCCGGATTGTGCCTCAATAGCGATATGCACACGAAAAAACCAGCTTTCATCAAGCAGTTCGGTAAAAGTTTGGAGGAGTACGATATTTTCCGGCGCAAAGCCTGCGTCGGGATTCTTCAGTTCCCAATTGCCAAGAACTTGTCCGGCATACGATAACATCGGTGGGCGCTGAACTTGTTTCGCAATTGCTGTAAAGGGTTGGGCAATAGACGAGGGTAATCGTGACTTGCTGAAACCGTGTATCCATGCGCTGGCAAAATAACCATAGAGCATGAAAAGACGTTCTAGCGCGAGTGGTCTAATACTGTCACATTGAATAGTCTGCCAATCTATTGCTTGCAAGGCTTGCAGCAAAGAATTGGCTTGCTGGTTCACAACCCATGTTATGAGATTTTCTGCCGCTTTTTCAACAGCTTCAATTGTTGCTGGTGGGGCAGGGAAAGTATCGGTTGTTAATTGAGCTAAGGGCTGCGGATACAGTAAAAAACCTGTTTCTGGATGAACTTGCCAGTGTTGCTGTGCCATACAAACCTTTTTCTAATCGCTGGTTTTACATCTATTGACAATATAGTGATAGAATAGCAATGATTACTGTTATACAGTAGTACCAATTGGCACATAAAATAGGTTCACAATAATACTGTTTATATAAGCCCCTTTCGGGGTTTTACCGCGCCTCACACAAAATTATTTAGTGTGAGCGAGTTTACAGGCATATCAAAGCTATTTTGTTAAACAAGTTATTAGGCAGATAAAATCATATGGCGACCACACATTCAGTCCTGATTATTGATGATGACGAACGGACTCATACATTACTAGAAGATGCACTGGAAACACTCGGTATTGACTTGCATTTTGCAACCAATAGTGACGATGGTTTAAGGTTGGCACAGCAGCTTAATCCGGCTCTGATTTTGCTTGATTTACGCTTACCGGCTCCGAGTTTACCCGGCTGGGAGATTGTGCCTTTGCTGAAGGAAAATCCTGAATTGGCGCATATTCCAGTTGTTGTCATGAGTGCATCCGGTGGCGAAGCGATTATGCGTGCTATGAAAGCCGGCGCAGATGATTTTATTGACAAACCATTTTCGATTATGCCGCTGCGTCAAAAAGTAATACGGGTTGTGGGTCTCGCCCAGAATTAATAATTTAACCTGAGTTTTGGATAAGGGTGCAAATACGGAAAATGAACCGCCAAAGCGCCAAAAAAAGCTCATTTAACACCATCTAGGCACTTGCTTGGACTGGATTCTGCTTTGAAACAAACAGCATCGCTTAAACAAAATTCACGTTAAATAGTCACTCTATTGGCAAACATCGAATGTCGTTAAATCGACTAGCCACAAACCGCCACGAGTGCCATTTGCCCCTATTGCCAGCATCGTGAAATCCGGCGATAACCACATCCAAGCCCGTTCATCATTATCCAACTGTAAGGGTAGCTCTGTGAGTGTGTGTAATTCACCCCCTTCGCGGAAGTAGCATTGCAGAGTCGCTTGTCCATCAATGGGACGCACGACATAAATATAGCGTGTCGATTCGTTTTTGCGATAATAAGCAGGAGCCGGATAATTATTGCCCGGTAAGTTGTCTACTGCAAATAATAATTCGCGTTGCTGTGTAATGACCGATGATAACCAATACCCTGTCACATCTTCGCCATTCGTATCGGGGAATGTGCCGCTGATTATCACACGTCGCCCGTCATTGACAACCCCCGGCACCGTAACTGAAGGCGTATTGTTCAGAAAAAAGGTACTAATCAATCCGCGACTTGCCGATGCTGTAAAATACCGTACTGGTTCACCGTAAGCTCCAAAATAGTAGGCGACAAAATTATCAAGCAGACTCCAATTAAATCCTTGTAGGCTGTATTGATGTAAATTCTGATGCACGACGCGCTTAAAAGAGCCATCTTCTTCGGCAGTAATGAGGGTACGAAGGTCGTTTTGGTAGACAATGCGCGTGCTAAAGGGCGAAAATGTCAAAAAAGAGAGTTGAAACAGGGTCGGTTCGTCGGTGCGTGTCTGTGAGAGTTGATTGATTCCAGTTTGACGGATAAAAGCCTCTGTGATGTATTGTTCATCGGGGCTTGCTTCTAATGCTTGTGATTCGCCTGTTGCAAGGTTGTAACGATGCCACTCATAGGTATTGAAAACTTGGGCATCACAACCGACACCATAGCGGAAAGTTGTTTCACTTTCCCACTCTAGCGCAACAACTTCATCATCGCTAATTTGTGTCACGCCGTCAAAATTATAGTCGGGCAATGGGATTGGGTCAGTCATCGTGCCAGCAATGAAAAATTCGTAATCGACAACCTCGTCCTCTTCAAACAAATCAACGACTGCGCGAAAATGAGCCGATGAATTCGGTTGCAGTGCCTCATCTACAAGGGCTGTTCCGCAAGCATCGACCACAAAGCCAAATGCCTCACCAATCACATCGCCATTAGCTGCCAACAAGTCGGCAATGACCGTCACATTGCTATAGGCAGTCGTGCCATTATTGACAATGACACCTTGTAGTATTTCCTCTTCAATCCCGAAGGCATCCAAGCGAGTTTCGAGTTGCAGGTTAGTGGTGGTCAGGTCTTCATCTTGTGCCTGAATAACAACCGTGGATAGTAGTAGCAATAAAAACAAGCCTAATTGACGCATAAATTATCACCTATAAAGTTGACACCATTATATCGGGCTAAATTGTAGCAGAGGTATCGTAAGGTGGATATAGAGGACTGTGATAGGTGAACACTTGCTAGAAAAGCCCCTTTCGGGGTTTCACCGCGCCCACACAAAATTGCAATGTGAGACAGGCGCTAGAGCATTATCACAGATAGTTTGTTAAACAAGCAAGCCCCCTCACCACTGATGCAGTGAGGGGGTGTTTTGCTTGTTTTGAGAAGCCTGTTAGATAGTTTATCCGCCGAGTTGCGATGCCAATGTATTACACGCTGGGCATGTGCCATCAGGTCGTATAATGGCATAACCCCCTTGTGGGTCAGTTGGCAAGAACGTCGTCGAATCCACATTCCAGACGATGAATAAGCGAACAGCGCCACTATTCCGCGCCCGTACTGCGGCTTGGGCTAACCACTGCGCTTGTTCTTGAACACTATTGCCATTTGCCCACGAGAAGTTACCCGGCAAGCCCTGTGAGAAACCCTCACCTGATAGATAGCCGATTTCTGTGAAGCACAATGGTTTACCGGGGAAAGTGCCAGAATACAGACTAACCATCGTTGGGTAGTACCATGAGTAATGTGTGCTACTACCAACAGGTGCGCCCGATGTCGCACTTGGCGGCACTGTCCCGGCGTTATAATGGATGCCGACACAATCCATGAATTGCGATGCGCCCGCTTGAGCCATAGCACGGATGAAGATATCGTCATTGAAACCGACAGTCGCATTGTTCGGCAAGCCACCTGATGGAGCAGGTGCGGCACTGACGACAAGCGTATTCGGGTTATTAGCCTTGATGGTCTGGAAAGCTGCACTCAGCATTTGGGCGTATTGTGCGCCACTGATAAGACCCGCCGGCCATTCGCGTTCAATATTCGGCTCATTCCAAACTTCGATACCATCTGCGCCACCTGCGGCGAGTCCACCAAGGAATTGTGCAAATTCTTGATAATACTGCGAGGGATTACCAGAAATTTCATTGGGATTACCGACAACACTCAACAACACACGGAAGCCACGACTATGGGCAGCATCAATTTCGCCTTGGAAGTTGCTAGCCGGTGTACCGCGAGACCAACGAATTTGGCGTTTTGACCATGTCATCCCTGCGCCGCGCATGGCATCGCTAAATGGATAGCTACTATTCGTCACATGCCCACCGAGTTGGAAGCCCGTTACTGGGTTCGTGTTAGGTGGATTTGTGACACTACCGCCGGGTGTGCTGCCATTATTAACAGGTGCGGTGCCAGAAATAAGCAGTTGTTGTCCGGGGAAAATCAAATTGACATTGGTAATACCGTTACGGGCTGCAATATCGCTGATAGTCGTATTGAAGCGACGAGCAATTGAACCCAAAGAATCACCTGCTTGGACGGTATAAGTCACTGTATCGCCACTATCTGCTGGCGGTGGTGGTGTTGTATTGCCACCATCTGTTGGTGGAGGAGTCGTCCCGTCTGCACCCGGAATAATCAATTCTTGTCCGACAAAAATCAAGTTGACATTAGAAAGACCATTAGCGGCTGCAATCGCGCCGAAAGTCGTATTGAACTGCCGTGCAATTGATGCCAGCGTATCGCCGCGTTGTATGGTATAAGTGCTACCTGTTGCGGGTGGCGATGTCGTATCGGGCGTGGTATCCGGCGGTGTCGTATCCGGTGGCGATGTCGTTCCGCCTGTTGTGTTGGGGATAGTCAATTGCTGCCCAACAAATAACACATTAACATCCGCTAGATTATTTTCTTGTGCAATGGCAGCCATCGACACACCATAACGCAAAGAAATTCGATATAAATTCTCGCCCGCAGCAACAGTATGTACAATCGGGTTACTATTATCTTGTGCTTGCACTGCGATACCAACAGATAGTAGCGCAATCAGCACAGCAATAAGAAAAATAAGTCGCCGCATAAGGTCTCCTTTGTAATTTGTAAGTGGTAGATAGAGTCAGCTTCAAACACAGAGTAAGTGTAACACGACTCGGAATTTTGCGCTGACTATTCGTTTAATTAGGGTTTGTGGCAAAGTCTAGCGCAGCATAAAACTAGCTTGCACAAGGCGAACGATGTTGCGGCGTTGTAAATTGGGTAAGGTGATAATAGTGCGTATTTGGCGAGTGGCGATATCAACCGCATAGAGTCTATTATCTCGCGTGAGGTATGTGAAATTTGTGCCATCGGATGCCCATTGGATTGACCCCATTCGGAATGTCTCTGGTAGTGTCATCAGATAACGTGGCGAGCCGGATTCAATCGTCATCAGATAAACATCATTTTCTTCTTCTTCGCCTTTAACATCTAGCAAAATAGAGGTGTTATCGGGCGACCATAAGACACGTCGTAAACCGTCCATATCTTGTACCAGCATTTCATCGCCATCACGGAAAATTCGCAGTGTACTATCATCATATGCAAGCACATCACGACTATCGGATGACCAAGCCAAGCGCAATGTCGATGATGGGCTTAAGGTTTGCTCGTCTACTGTTGCGCTACGGGTATCCCAAATTTGGAAAACACGGTCATTATCCGCCAAGAGGACTAGCGCAGCCAACCAGCGACCATCGGGCGACCAGAGGGCAGATGTTGTCAATTCACCGATGATGATGATTTGGTCATCATGCACACTGACGAGATTGGTGGGTTGGGGCAGTCGCGGCTCTTCTCGTTTCGGTTGAATCACGACCCAATTGTTATCTGGTGAAAATGTCGGGGGGACAGGTTCTTCATAAACCCCTAGCACTTTTTCGCTTGCTGTGTCCAAATACCAAATTGACCATTGTTGGCGACTCGCAATCGGTACACGGCGCATCAGCAAGAGTGTTGTGGCATCAATCCAGATAGCACTGTTGCTTAAAAAACGGGCATCGGGTTCAAAGCGAACAACCTCAGCGCCTTGCTGATTCCGAACAATGACAGTTTGTCCCTGTGCATCACGGAAAGTTTCGATGAAATATTGACCATCTTCGCTAGGGCGCAAGGTAGCACCTGAAGGTGACGCATCAGTGACTAATTGTGGCTCTGGTCGGGTATACGTAATATCGGTGCGGCTATCGAGAAACGTATCATCAATTGCCACAATCGGCGCATCAAACCAGCCTCCTGCCCACATTGAGAGGAAAATCGCAAGACATAGACCGATGAAACTGGCTATAAAGCGTGTTACAAAAAAACGCATGAAGAGTTACTCACTCAATTCTTGTTGAATCTCACGTAAATTAGCTTCCCATTCTAAGTAATCTTGAATCGCTGTCACGAAAGAAAGTGCTGCGCTAGGACTTTCCGAACGGCAACGAGCATAAACCACTTCGCCCATGTCAATCGTGTCTTGGGCAAGGTCGCGCACCGTTTGATTAGCACTATCGAGATGACGGTCTAGCGTTTCGTAGATATCTATATAAATTGGGCAGTCAATGGCACTGTTGGCAATGTCATTTGTTTGTAGCAATGCCTCAACATCAGCACGCAAAAAACGGCGCAAATCAGCAATACCAGCAAAGGGTGTCGGACTAGCGGCTGCACCGCGTTCGGCATCTTCACCAATGAAGGCGATAGATAATGTGTCGAGTGTTAAGAGGGCATTTTCGCCTTCAACATAGAGCGCAAGGCTGCCTGTTGCAAATCGTTGTGATTCAAAAGTAAGCGTTTCTGTCCCGGTCTCTACTTGATAAAAATCGCCATAGCCAGAAATAATGAGGCGTTCGGGGATATTTTGCAATGTGCCAGAGCCTAGCAACGTTGTTTCGCCATCCGATACGTCGCTAAATGCCCATTCTAAGGACTGCGGTGCTATGGTATAGAGCAAGTAATTGTTGGCATCTTGCACACGAAAAGCGAGTCCGTAGCGGCTGACTTGTTCTGTTGATGCAATATCCATTGTGACAATGAAGCCATCCAAATCAAGACCGACACGTAAATATTGCAGCGCCCCATCTTCTGCCATCGGAATAATTAGCGCGTCAGGATTACTGGATTCTGCTAATGCTGCTACACCAGAAATTACACTATTGAGAACGGGTAGCCCTGTTAATGGGTTGGGACGCGAGGTAGGGGTTATCGTTGGAACAGGCGTAGCAGTCATAAGGGGTGTTGCACTTGCCCCGGAATCAGCCACTAGCAAATTCATGACAAGTAAGCCAACCACAATCAGAGCCGCAATACTGCCAACAATCATGCTCCACATCAGTATTGGATTCGAGCTTGCTGTGCTGGGTGCTTCCGGTAAGAGAATATGGCGATGGCTAATCGTTGCGAAATCTTGCATATCTGGCGCGAGTTTGGGCAATAGTGCCTCATGGACTTCGCGGGCAAAATCAATAATGTTGTTATGACGGTCATTGGGTTCTTTGGCAAGTGCCGTCTTCATAATATTATTCAGGGATGACGGCAAATCTTCTCGATAAGATGTGATATCGGGAATGGATGCTTCTTTGTGTTTGCTCAGTAAATCGACTTCAGCTTCTTTACCACGCAAGCCCTTTTTAACCCGAAAAGGACGTTGTTTTGCGAGTAGTTCAAAATACATGATGCCAAAGGAATAAATATCTGCGCGATGGTCGGCTACCCATGTTTCGGCAAGTTCAGGCGGCATATAAGCAAGCGTTCCTGCACCTTCCATACGGGTATTTGCCATCGTCGTGATGCCCAAATCGGTGAGAAATGTTTGACCCGTTGCCCGTTCAATCAGCACATTACTGGGTTTGACATCTCGATGCACATAGCCTTCGCGGTGAATGGCATCTAAGGCACGCGCCACTTGTGTCATAATTCGCACGACTTCGTCTAAGGGGATTTCGCGGTGCTGCTTATACATCCGCTTGAGAACATCCGACAAGGCAAAACCATCGACATAATCCATCAGGATATAGCTGTACGCTGGTTTATTGATGAAGCGATAAAAGCGCACAATATTGGGATGCGCCAAATCACGCATACTCCCTGCTTCATCACGGAAATAGTCGATGAGATAATCTTTCCCATGAAATTCAGATTTTAGGAACTTGATGGCGTATTGATGGGGTGACCCTTCTTCTTGTGCGCGATACACACAAGCCATGCCACCTGCGCCGATAAAATCTGTCAGGCGATAGCGTTCATCAACGACTGTTCCGATGTGGTAATATTCAGTTTGACAACGTGCCTTGTCACTCATAAAAACGCCGTATTCCCCTATTTAGGATAATATCTGTCATTGGATTCGCTGCAATCGTTATCCAAAACACAGTATCGTTCACAGTTACTTGAAATGTAGACAAATAGAGATATTTATGTTTATCTGTTACAATCCCCTTGGCAACGAGTCATAAATTTTGATAATATTTTGACAGCTATCTCACCATCAGTAATCTTATGGCAAAACGCAAAAAACGCAAGCGCCTCATCGCTGCCTGCGAATCATAACGGGGTCTGTAGACATAAGTAGTCGGGCATATGTTTTTACAATTTGGTCGTAGGGACATGGCGCGCCATGCCTCTACAAATGCAACAATAGATTTTAATTTCTTTCGACCACCTACTTATACTGTCCGTTGTCATTCCCACGATAAGATGAATAAATACATCTAAACTCAAGCGTGCAACCTATGAGTGATTTACACGTAAATGCCAATGTTAACCTCGAAAAATAAGGAAAATCTATATGAGTACAAATGATGTAGTTGTTCATGTGAGCAACGTAGTCAAAAGTTTTCAAGCGGGCGAAGTTGCTGTACAAGCATTACGCGGCATTTCACTAGAAATTAAGCGTGGCGAATTTGTCGCTATTATCGGTCCCTCAGGAAGTGGTAAGTCAACCATCATGGGTATTATCGGCGGACTCGACACACCCGATAGCGGTATTGTTGAAATTGATGGTGTCGATATCTCGACCATGAAGGAACGCCCGTTAACGCGCATCCGTAATGAGAAAATCGGCTTTGTGTTTCAGTCTTTCAATCTCATCCCGACTCTGACTGCTCTCGAAAATGTAGCGTTGCCCATACAATTCTCGAAAAATCGGCAGTTTAACCCCCATGACCGCGCCCGTGAATTACTCACACAGTTCGGTTTGGAAGATAGACTCGACCATCGCCCGACGCAGTTATCAGGTGGGCAGCAACAACGTGTCGCTATTGCGCGTGCCTTAGCCAATAATCCGCCGCTTTTGCTGGCAGATGAACCAACAGGTAATCTGGATACTGAATCGAGTGATATTGTCTTGGCAGCATTACGTGATGTCCAGCAAAAATTCAACACGACGGTTTGTATTGTGACTCATGATATGGATGTTGCCTCACAAGTTGACCGCATTATCACATTGATTGATGGTAATGTTGCCCCCGATGACCCACGATCAACCGCACAACGTCAAGCTGTGAAGACATTGCGTGAAAAACGTCGAACTGGCGAAGTACCTGCCTTAGCAGAGCAAGAAAGTTAGGTGTCATGATGTTTGAACAAATACGCTTTTATCTATCGCATTCCTTCAATGACTTAAGAGTCAACAAACGCCTAACATTTTTCGCTTTGTTGAGTGTTGCTGCCGGAGTCGCTGCTATCGTCAGTTTGCAAACGCTAGCACTGATGATTAGTGAAACCCTAGAGAGCAATTTGCAAGAAACTAATCGTGGCGATGTCGCT
The DNA here is from genome assembly GCA_030950085.1 of Anaerolineae bacterium. GTDB lineage: Bacteria > Chloroflexota > Anaerolineae > Aggregatilineales > Phototrophicaceae > JAUZRW01. The sequence continues at coordinate 5,759 of JAUZRW010000254.1, read as the reverse complement.
GCTATTTTAGCAATGCACGACGCTGATGAGCCTCTTGTGACAAATGATTCAGCAGAGACCGCATCTGATGAAATATCCGAAACCGATAATACAGTATCTGATGCCGAAAATACATCCAATTCTGACCTTCCAAGAACACGCGATGAAGCAGTTGAAGCAGGCATTATCGCTGAAAATGAGTTTACGATTTTCGGACAATCTCAGAGCGAGTATAAGCTGTCACAATCGGGCGTTGAAGCTATTGAAGCGTGGATTGCCGATAGCATTTTTGCTGGGCAAATTGAAACAACGTATCGAGCGGCGACATCCAGTGGATTTGAAATTTTCACAGGGACGGGTAAAGGTGCTTCTATCACCGACACGGAATCGGGCAATCAAGCCTCGCAATTGTCGTCGGTTGTGGTCGATACGGCTGTCTATCCCTTTTATAGTGATGTCGTGACCACGGATGGTCAAACACTGGCAAGCGTCATGCAAAACCCCACCGATATCGTTGTGGGAGATAGTGTCGCGGAACAGCTTGACCTTGAGGTTGGCGATACTGTTCAAATCAATGGTTCATCGGCGACATTTACAGTGCGCGGAATCGCCAAAGCTGAAAATGAAGTCAAGAACTTTAACACGGACTTTTTCGCGGGGGTCTTCGGTTTCTACTACTTAGACTGGTCAGCATTAGACTTGTTTGATGACTTGCCTATTCAAGCAGAAGCAGTCTACTTCAAGATGGCTGATGCAAGCCAAGTCACCCTATTCGGCGATGGATTGCTGGATGCCTTCCCTTATCTCTCACTAACAACGACAGAAGATTTGCGCGAAGATAATGAAGAATTGACGCAACAAATTGATTCCTTTGTCGCTGTGATGGGTTTGATTTCGCTCTTGCTAGGCAGTATCGGCATCATCAATACGATGCAAGTCGTTGTTCGCCGTCGCATGTTAGAAATTGCCGTGCTGAAAACGCTCGGTCTGCAATCCGACCAAATCACGATTCTCTTTCTGACACAGGCTTTCCTTGTCGGCATTATCGGTAGTCTGGCTGGTATTCTACTGGGTTGGGTCGGTACATTTGCGCTCAAGGGCGTGGTTGCCAATATCTTCGCCTCTGATATTCCGTTCATGATTACGCCACTGCCCGCTATTAATGGTTTTGCTGTGGGTGTGGTTGTGGCAACGGTCTTTGGCTTCTTACCGACATTGACGGCTGGGCAAGTGCGACCCGGTACGGTTTTGCGTCCGGCGCAAGGTGTGATTCCAAGTGCGGGTATCTTACGCTCACTCGCTGCCTTGACATTGATTATCATGGTGGTGACTGTCATCGTTGAGGGTATCATTGACAGATATATAGTGGACAGCTACTTATCGTCATTCGGGAGTACGATGGCGAAAATCGTCGGTTTAGTCGATAGTTATTTATGGGCATTAGGGGGTGTGATTGTCGCATTCATCGCTGTGGGCATCATCTACCTGCTGTTAGTATTACTCATCTGGATTATCGGGCGTTTTACACCGACATTCGGTTTTGTCGATTTGAAGATTTCACTGCGGCAGATGCTGGTCTCGAAAAATCGTGGTGCAAGTACCTTATTGGCACTTGTTGTAGGTGTTTTCTCACTCAGCACGATTACGCTCTTTGCTCAATCCATTGCGAACATTTTGGATGTGGCACTCAGTAGTGCGGGCGGTAACGTCATCGTTTCGGTGCAAAATTATAATCAAGTTGATGAGCTTGAAGCACTTATCAGTGGTATGGAAGGGGTGAATGACTATACCGCTAAGTTAGCCTATCAGGTTGAGTTTGTATCGTACGCCAGCGCAGAAACAGGCGAAACCTACGATACTGAGGCTGTACGACAACGAGTGCGTGACAGTGATATCGACTTTCCACCTTTCTTTAATGGCACGGCTGAAGAAAAAGATGCAATTCAGCAAGAGATACTGGATCCATTCTTGCTGAATACCGCGATTGAATCGCGCAGTCAGTTTGACGAAACAGACATCACTTTCATCAGTGGACGTGACCTGACAGCAGCCGATGTCGGACAACCTTTATTGGTGCTGGAAGAAAACGAAATTCTCAACGGTTTGGGCATTACCACTGGCGATACGATAACCTATAACATCGTTAGTGAGACTCTATTCGGCTCAAGTTCAGAGCAAATCACCTTTGAGGTAGTCGGGATTCGCGCAGAAACAGTCAGTATCAAATTGGGCAGTCCCTATTATGCGCCCGTTGATGCCTTCCCAGAAAGTCTCGCACCCTCTACAGTGTCACTCATCGTGGATGTTGATGAAGAGCAAGTGCCAGCATTACGGCGTGCCATAGCCGAAGTTCCCGGTACCTTTGCGATTGAAACATCGGTTATCACACGCTTGTTCACGAGCCTGTTGAGTACCTTTACAGCCTTCCCGACAATGGTTGCCATACTCGGTTTAGTTGTCGGTGGGGTGGTGATTGCAAACTCGGTGGCGCTGGCAACAATGGAGCGCCGTCACGAAATTGCAGTGATGAAATCGGTTGGTTTGCAACGTGAACGGGTGCTAGGGATGCTCTTGCTAGAAAATGGCATTCTCGGTTTCATCGGTGGCTTGCTGGGTGTTGGTTTTGGCTTAATCGCACTCACGGCTTTCTCAGTGGCGCTAGACGTGCCATTATCGTCTATCCCATTTGATATGGCGTTCTGGTTGATGCTGCTCTGCGTGGGAGTGGCTTTAATCGCGGCTATTACCAGCGCATGGGAAGCCTCTGGCGAGAAACCGCTCACTGTCTTACGCTACGAATAAGCACAATCAATGGAGGTGGCATTTGTGTCATCTCCATTCCTGATGTGAGTTGGAATCGCCAAGAAAAATTGTAAGATTAGTTGCGTCGATTGATACGATATAATGTGTTGTGGTGTGAGCTGTAACGTAGTCGATAGGGCTGGCGTTGACCCATATTTAATCTCGCATATTGGGGATATTGCCGAATGTCATTTTCACGGGATTACGAGGGGCAGCCCAGCGAATCCCATTTGTGATGACTTTTTGTATGCCGCTTTGATGATAGATGGGATAGGTTTCGTGTCCGGGTCGGAAGTAGAAAATCTTGCCCATGCCGCGATAGAAACAACAACCGCTACGGAAAACCTCTCCCCCTTGAAACCAACTGACTAGCACCAATTCATCTGGTTGTGGGATGTCGAAGTGTTCGCCATACATTTCAGCTTCGGGAATTTCGATGAAATCACCTAAACCATCGGCAATCTCATGACCGGGACTCACGACCCACAAACGTTCTTTTTCATCCGCCTCACGCCACTTGAGGTCACAGGTTGTCCCCATGAGGCGCTTGAAAATTTTCGAGAAATGTCCCGAATGTAGGACAAGCAAGCCCATCCCTTCTCGTAATACTTGATGTTGTAGGCGGTCAACAATAGCATCATCGACTTCGCCGTGTGCCATATGCCCCCACCATAGCAAGACATCGGTTTCTGCCAACACTGCTTCCGTGAGACCATGTTCTGGCTCATCAAGCGTTGCTGTTTTAACATCAAAGCTATCTTTTTTGAGAAAATCGGCAATCACAGTATGAATACCATCGGGATAATGTTTTTTTACGCTTTCTTCTGTTTTTTCATGTCGGAACTCGTTCCAAACCGTGACGCGAATTGTCATTTCGATGACCTTTAGTGAGAATGATAAGTATATAACGACAATTCTAGCGATTTATCGTTATAAAACCAGCATCTATCGGTTCTGTGTCGAAAACGGTTAAAATTCACATTGTCATTCTTTCGAGATTATACAATCATAGCAGCCATTAGGAGACACGATGCCCGAAGCGAAGGCACATTATCCATTTCTCACACGTTTGATGATTGATTTGTTTGATGCAGGAGAATTGCCATCGGTAGAATCACTAGATATTGAAATGGACTTCGGCTACGTGGGGCGTATTCTCTATAAAAATGGGGCTGTGCGTTACTTCAAAGGCTCGAATCTCAATGTGAACCGTCACGCTAATGCCGAAATTGCGCTCGATAAAGGCTATACCAAATATTTTCTACAACAGTTCGGCTATGAGACTCCACGCGGCAAAACCTTCTTGACACCATTATTTTTCAAACGACGCAAAACACGCTTGCTTGATAGTGATGCCCCTGTTAATACGCTCAAAGATATCCCTGATTATGTCGAAAATGCACTCGGCTATCCTTGCTATATCAAACCCAATCAAGGTTCACAGGGCTATGATGTTTTGCGTGCCAATGATAGAGCCACGCTTGATGAGGCTCTCCTGCGCTTTGAAAATGCGGAGTACGAAGTCGTGCTAGTCGAAGCGGCAGTACAATTGCCCGAATATCGGATTGTCGTTTATCAAGATGAGGTTATTTGCTGTTATGGGCGCTATCCGCTAGTCGTAGTGGGAGATGGCACGGCAACGATTCGTGACTTATTGGATGCAACAGAGGCGCTTTATACGCAAGTCGGGCGACCTCCTGCCATTGATAGTAACGACCCTCGCATTAGCAATACGCTGCGGCGACAAGGCTATACACTCGAATCCATTTTGCCCAAAAACCACTCTGCCCAAATTTATAATTCTGCCAATTTGTCGATAGGGGGTACAGCCCGTGATTTTACAGATAGACTGCATCCACAGTGGAAACAATTTGTGATTGACCTTGTGCAAAAGTTCAACCTGACCGTCTGTGGAGTCGATTTTTGCTGTGCCGATATCACAGAAGCCGATGCAGCTTATAGCATCCTTGAATTGAATGGCACACCGACCTTATCCGGTTATGCGACATTAGGCAAAGCAGAATATCAGCGTGTACGGAATTTTTATCGGCGTATTCTCGTTTGATTAGGAATCGCCAAGCTCTCATATAAGCTCGTTTCGGGGTTTCGCCGCGCCTCACACAAAATGACAATGCGAGACCGACATTAGAGCATTATCACAGATAGTTTGTTAAACAAGAAATCGAAGCAGGCGAAATTAATCATGCGATTCGCTTCACATTAGAAGAAACCCGTCGCGCCTTTGTCTGGCCGGCTCGCCATTATGCGTCTGATATTGACGATGAAGAATACCCTCCTATGGGACAGCGTTTTCGTTTACGGGCTGATTTCGATATCTCGGACTTTGACCCCACGATGCAAATTAGTACACGACCAAAAAAGTTTTTAATGTTTCGTAGGGGCGACAGCGTGCTGCGCCCAATCATCAAGAATTAAATTGGTCAAATATTAGTTTACGGGCAATGCAGCAATACGGAATCATCCTCACGGACAATGGCATTTCTATATCACAGGGTTTGTAATCTTAATTTGTAACTATTTCTGATAGGTTATGCTCTCAACTTGAACCATTCGCTAGATTTACCAGATTATACGTTATAATGTCTGTAACGTTAGCGTGTGCCGTTAAAAAGGCTGTAATATGACATTCCAATATTCATCATATGCGCTCATTATACTGAGCGCGGCACTGATTTCTGCATCTTTAGCAGCACTGATTTGGTCACGCCGTCCGGGGCGTGGGGTGATTCCGTTCGTCATATTGATGTTGGCACTTGTGGAATGGTCGATTACGGGTAGTCTCGAACTGCTGATAACCGACTTGGAAACCAAGATATTTCGTAACTGCTCAGGTAGGTATAAAGGGTCGTCCAAGCAGAGCCTCATAAATAACTTGGATGACATTTTGCCCCTGTTTACGGGCAGTTGAGATATAACTGCGAATATCACAGAAAGTTTCAGCACCGAGACGAGTACGA
>JAUZRW010000253.1 GCA_030950085.1 Anaerolineae bacterium | reverse complement strand
TTTCTCATGGATAGCTGAATAGATACCTGCTGAGAATTGCGCCGTAATCTAAGCTGCGGCAGGAGAAGATAATACGATTGCCAGCATGTGCAGCTTCTTGGGCAAACGTGCGCCACCATGTCCCACGTTCACGATATTCTGCGCTGCTCTTATGCGGCATCTCATTGAGGGCATCCAAGAAAAATAAGACCTTGCCAGCCGTCAAATAGCTGTCTAATGCTGGCAAATGAGGATAACGGTCTTGCCAGCGTTTTTCTAGCCATGCACGAGGATTCGGAAGAATGTCATCTGCGCCTTTACGATAGCTGTTCAGTTGGATGAAGAAGCTCATTTGCCCACTATCTTCGCGCAGTTGGTCGATGCTATGGTCGAGTTGCAAGCGCCGCAATAAAGTTGATTTGCCACTACCGGGAGCGCCTAACAAGACCAGCACAGGGTCGTCAATTTTTGCCAGTACATCGCGCATATCATTGAAGCGAAAATCTTCGGCACGTTGCCAACGTTGCTGTGAATCTTCGCCCTTATCGAGCATCATGGTCAGGTTGACAAAGCGATTATCGAGTTGATAACGCGGCAATGCCCATTCTGCAATCCGTCCCAGCCGATATTCTTCACTATTCGCTGGTTGATGGTCTTTAATCGCCGTTGCTTGCTCTAGCGATAAAACGACACTGCCTTCTGGATTCCGAATAGCCTCTAGTAAATCTTGTAAGGCTTGCGGCAGCGTGCGTTCTTTGGCAGCGACATTCTCAAAAACACCGATAATATCCGCGCCCTTTGCACTATCCGGCAGCACATAGTCGCGCCCTAAGTCACTTAACAAACGCTCTAATGCGCCTTGTAAATCGGTCTGCGCGTCAATGTAATTATAGGCAACCATGCGACTGTGTAAGTCACATTCTTCGAGATAAAGTGGATAAATCGGTTTACGTTTCTGGTCAAAGTAAAACCATTCCCGATGAACTTCTTTACGATACGGCATAGATGCGCCGGAGAGTAGCAGTATCATGCGGTCACAGTCGCGCAGAGCCTTTTCAATGACCATATCCCAGTTTGCACCCTCACGAATTTCACTGGTATCGCGGAAGATACGCACCCCGGCTGCCAGCAAATAGGTCTCTATCTGCTCGGCAATCGCTTGTTCAGGACGGGCATAAGAGATGAAGACATATAAATCACCGTCAATTTTGCTTGTGGGTGCTGTGATGTCTTGTCTCTCACGTCGATGAGCAATGGCTTCGATAAGTTCTGTCAATTGTTTCTGCTTATCTTCTCCAACCTGCTTCTTCACTTCTTCCAGCAAAGCGATTAATGCTAATTTCCCTGCTTCAATTTCTCCATAATCATAGAGTTGGCGAATGAGACGCACTGTAAATGGACGTGCTGCACCACCCCACTCAATATTTCCGAGAATCGATGAGCCATATAAGGCACTTTCAACAAGTGTTTTTCGGGAGTCGGCATTGTCCATTTGGGGCAATATGGCTTGGAGAGTACGGTCAAATAGTTTCTTTTTCATCTTCAATAAGACCTATTTAGGTGACTATAACAAGTATACGGTCAGTATAGCATGTTTTCATGCTTCTTGCTGCTTATTTGTATGAATAACTCATGTTACAAACTTGTCGATTTATCAGGTTTTCGCATGGCAGTGATGTTTAACATAGTAGTACTCGACCAATTTAATCTTTGAAAATTAGATGATGTGTTTTTTGGGCGCAATGCCTTGCGCCCCTACATAAAAACTTTTTTGGTCATGTAGTAGTACTTGACCAATTTAATTCTTGAAGATTGGGCGCAGCACGCTGTCGCCCCTACCAAACCTTAAAAACTTTTTTGGTCATGTAGTAGTGAGTCATCAGCTGACAGTTTACAGATGCGCTAATTCCTTAGATTATCGTACTAAAAAATGGTCTGGGCAATTTTTTTCTGACAACCCATCATTCTTCAACATCATCCCAGACCTGTCGTCGCCAGCACAAAGGGCATCACAGAGGGAATGCCGCCGATTTGTAATTGATGGGCAATGGTGGTGATTGTCCAGCGACTATCGGCAATATCATCGACCAGTAAAACAGCTTGTCTGGGAATACCGGGGGCTATCGTGAAGGCATTCTGCACATTCACCGCTTGATTGTAACTGTTGTGCATTGTTTCTTGTGGCGGATGCTGTTGATGATGCCGAATCGCGTCAATATAGGGTAAGCCGAGTGCTTGCGCCAATTGTTGGGCAAAGTGCGGCACAAGTGTCGGGCGACGCAGCGATGGAACGGCTGTTATCCACTGTGGCGGCGAGTCGGTCTCAGACAAAACCTCTCGCAGCAATTTAACCGACATAGCAAGCAGTTCATCTCGATATTGCTTACCAGATGCTCTATCTTGCTTAACCCAATCCCCTACGCCGGATTCGTAAAAGTGACATAAGGAAACTCCGGCTGTATAGGGCAATAAATCGGTGATTTTTCGGATACCGGGTAAACCGGTTGCCCATCGTTTACGGGGCGCGAGTGGAATAGCTTGTGCGCCGCGTAAAAAATAACGGGCGCGTTCAATAGCTTCGATATCAGGCTGAAATTTGCTCTGATTGCCACGACAATTTTTGCAATGTCCACAAGCCTGTACATCGGTTGGGTCATCTAACGCCTCGGCAATGAAGCGCATGAAGCAACCGTCATAGTCAATATAGGCTTGCATCTGTTTTAACTCATCGTAACGCCGATTAGTCACCCCCTGCCAGCGTCGATAGTCGGGTTCAGCATAATTATCCGCCAAGCGATACATATTTCTATCGCGCACGATAACCCCCTCAACTTCCAGATGCGTGAGGATACGTTCGAGGGCAGTATAGCGCACATTGACAACACGCTGTACTTCGCTCTTCTTCATCGGGGCGTAAACCTCAAAAGCCGCAATGACAGATTTCACTTGTTTGGGTGACGGAAAAGCACTTTTGATGAAATACTCTTGAATATCATCATCGCCTGCGCCGTGCATCAAAATAATAAATGCCTGCTCGATACCGCGTCCAGCACGCCCAATTTGCTGATAATAATTGATGATATTGCCCGGTTTCTGGAAGTGAATCACGAAATGTAAATCGGGCTTATCGAAACCCATCCCTAGCGCCACACTTGATGCCAGTGCTTTTACTTTATTATTCAACAAATCTTCTTCCAGTTGTTCACGGGTGACATTGTAATCAGATTCGACTTTGGCATAATACGGTTGGACATTATGACCGTCTTCTTGCAACCAATTCGCCACAAGCTGGCAATCACGAGTCGTCGTGCAATAGATAATGCCACTACCGCGAATACTCTTCATGAGATGGCTTAACAGTGTCAGACGAGTCGCCGTATCCATTAGCTCAGGATAAACATACAAGCGCAAACTCTCGCGGGTTAGTGCGCCGCGCAGAATATTCATGCCCGTGCCAATAATCTCGCTGACATCTTCAACCACTCTATCATTGGCTGTCGCTGTCGTCGCTAAAACGGGTGTCTCTGCTGGCAAGTCATCGAGTATCGACATGATACGGCGATAATTCGGGCGGAAATCATGTCCCCAATCGCTGATACAATGAGCCTCATCAATGACCAATAAACCCACTTGCTGTTTCAGGCGTGACCAGACATTCTCTTGAAAACGCGCATTTGCCAAGCGTTCGGGTGAAATCAGCAGCAAATCAACCTGATTGTTGAGGACTTGCCTTTCGATAGTGGTATGGTCAGCACTATTGGTACTGTCGATGCTTGTGGCATTCAAACCCCATTGTCGAGCGATGGCGATTTGGTTTCGCATGAGGGAAAGCAGGGGACTAATGAGAATCGTTGTGCCGCGCTGTTGCTGTCGTAGCAAGCGAGTCGCTAAAAAATAGACACTACTTTTCCCCCAACCCGTCCGTTGTACGACCAGCATACGCTGATGCCGTTCGACAAGCGCCGCAATTGATTCCCATTGTCCATCCCGAAAAGTCGCCTCTGCACCGAGTATCTGTTTCAACCATCGTTCAGCTTGCTGTCGCATCAATTATCCATCGCTAACCTATTGTCTTGTTTAACAAACTATCTGTGATAATGCTCTAACGCCTACCGCACTTTGCAATTTTGTGTGAGGCGCGATGAAACCCCGAAAGGGGCTTATTCAATTCAAGACTAACACATTCTGCTATATGCACAATTGTTAACAGACGTAGCGGAATAGGTATTAAATCTGATAAGGGATTAGAAAATGCGTAACGCAGAGAAACAGAGAATCAGAGGCGCAGAGTGTGATTTTGAATAGGAATCTTTGGTAACACTTCACCTATCTATGAAATAATCGTATAATACCCACCCCCTCTCAATCAAGAAATGTCAGGCTTTAAGGATGCTCGAATCGTTACGCGCTATACTGCATAAGCATCGCAAAGATACCATAACGCTCCTGTTGCTGATGGTCATCGGCACAGGGCTATTCGCGCCGATGATGCACCGTTGGCGGCTAATGGGCGATTATACTGTCCACAACAACCTGGCCTATAATTTGATTGAAGATGCTGGGGATTTTTTCCGCAATGTCCCCCATTTTCTCTACCATGTTCTGACGGCGACATCTTATCAGATGGCTTCTGACGGCGATATCTATGTTGCCGGAGTCCGTGTGATGGTCTTATCCTATTTAGTGTTGATAGGACTCATCTATTGGCGAATCCGATATGCCAGCCAATTCCCAGATACCTACTTTGTGCTTGGTTTATCAGCAATACTCTCGCTGGGTCTGATGCTGTTAGCGCCGATTACTTTTTTCACACCTGATAATCGCTATTTTGGCTATTTCGTGCCGAATGTTTACCACAATCCGACAGTGAACTTGATGAAGCCCTTTGCCTTCGGTCTATTTTTTGCCAGCTTGCGCCTCTATACAAGCAAAGACAAAATCGCATGGCGGTGGATAGTCCTGTATGCGCTGTTGACAGGATTAGCGCTTGTCGCAAAACCGAGTTTTATTCTGAGCTTTGTGCCGACATTAGGTTTAATAACAGCTTTTTTCATGCTGCGCCATTTGCCGAGTGTATGGAACAGCCGTAACATAGACGAATCATTATTTGCAATGCTTTTACGCTATGTTCGCACGATGTCAGTTAATTTGCCTGTTTTGATAGGCGGCATAGTCATACCCTCGTTTGCCATTCTCATCTATCAGGCTCTAACATGGACAAGTAGCGGCGGTATTTCGTTTGAGCCATTGCGCGTTTTCCACGAGTGGACACTGCAATATGACCCCGATGCCGATAAACTCATTGCCTTCAAGTTCATCATGTCGGCAGCTTTCCCGATTGTGGTCTATGGACTCCATCTCAAATCAGCTAGTCGCAGCTTGATGTTCAATATGGCATGGCTGAATTTCATCATCAGTGTTTTGTATGCTTATTTGCTGGTCGATAATACGGTCATTGCGGCGGGAGATTTTGGTTGGAGCGCCCAAATGGGTGTTTTTCTGCTGCATGTCGTATCGGTACTGTTTTTGTTCAGACACTATCGCCCACTTATCGAAACTGAATCCATCACAACAAAGGCGAAAATTATCTGGATAGCTTGTGCGGTGGTATTTCTGCTGCATGTCATCAGTGGCATATCATGGTATGTCGCGCACCTTGCAAACACTGATTTAGAGTTAATCTATGGCATTTGGTAATTTGGTCATAACCTGAGCTTTGGATAAGGGTACAAATACAAAAAATGAACCGCCAAAACGCCAAAAAAGCGGTGAAAAAGGCTCATTTAACACCATCTAGTACATCACCAAAAAAGTTTTTATGTAGGGGCGCAAGGCCTTGCTCCCCTACAACGGACTATGACCTCTTATGCCTCTCATTTTCGATGAAATCCTTAAACAAAATTCCCGTTAATATTGCGACTATTCAAACCGCTTCTCAGGCGACTTAACATATCTGTTCTGGTTTGTATCCAGTTAGGATAACAATTCTTAATTCGCCAGCCTCATAAATAAGATAAAATGAATATTATCGCAATGCAAATGTTTAATGTTATGCAATATAAATAAACCCTCAATACTCCTGTGCCAAGAAATGGATGCTCCATGCAGCTTAATTTACCGATTAATCACTTGATTGATGATAGCCAGAATATCCTCATTGCTGGAGCCGGCGGCGGCTTCGATATATATTCGGGCTTACCCCTCTATTTTCATTTTCGCAATTTGGGCAAAGCCGTTCATTTAGCGAATTATAGTTTTGTTGATTTCACCTTTGCGAAGATGGCAGGAACTGTCGTTCAAGAGATTCCGACGCTACTTATCGGGGCAAAAGGTAAGATGAAGGGACCCGTTCCCTATTACCCAGAAGGCTATCTAGCTGAATGGTTTTTACAGCATGAGGGGCGCGAAGAAATTATCTGGATGTTCGATAATCCGGCAGTTGAAACACTCAAAGCGGCGTACAAGCATCTCGTGAAAAAGTTCAATATTGATACGTTGATACTGGTTGATGGTGGGGTCGATTCGTTGATGCGCGGTAATGAACAAGCGCCCGGTTCGCTGCTCGAAGATACGATTTCACTGATTGCGATTGAAGATTTGGATGTCCCGACTAAGATACTGGCGACGATTGGCTTCGGTACAGAGGTTGAAGAGGGCGTATGCCATCATCATGCCTTAGAAAATATGGCAGCCCTCACAAAAGCAAGAGCATTTTATGGCTCGTGTTCGTTATTGCCACAAATGATAGGGTTCGATAAATTTGAGGCGGCGTGTCGCTACGCATGGGATAAGCAAGCAACAGACCCTGAATTTTTACGCCGTTCACGGAGTCACATCAGCACACGCATTATCCCCGCAGCACATGGCGAATTTGGCGATTATCGCATGTACGATGATGAGAAGGTGCGGCGTTTTATCTCACCCTTGATGAATATTTACTGGTTCTTTGATGCGCCGAAAGTGCTAGAAAGTAGTCTCGTGGCGGATATCTTACGTGGGTCATTGACGAAAGACGATGCCCGTAGTCGTTTGCTTTTGTGGCTGATTGAGAACAAGAAGAAGCGCCCTCGTACCAATATCCCATATTGATGGCGTGTCTTAAAAATTTCAGAAAATGCACAACATTAAATGTGGAGTCCGAGAAGTGTTTAGAAAAAGCGTAACGCAAAGATGCAAAGGATGAAAGGCGCAAAGAAAAGATTTGAACTAGACTCTCGGTGTCCTCCGTGTTCTCTGTGGTTCATCTTTTTGTGATTTCTTTCCTGACCTTACTTGTTTAACAAAGTATTTCTGTTAAACCTATAGACTCTATCTCACCGTGTCATTTTGTGTGAGGCGAGATGAAACCCCGAAAGGGGCTTTATGAAGATGACATAACGGGAAGCAAGGTTTTAGGACAATCCAATGCTTCCCGATAAATCTTTATCCTGTATAGCGACTCATAATCAGAACGGCATTGTGTCCACCAAAACCGAAGGCGTTGCTCATAATATGATTGACCTCAGCATCGCGCCCGACATTTGGCACATAATCCAAATCACACTCAGGGTCGGGGTTATGGAGATTGATGGTCGGTGGCAGGTAATTATCTTGCAGCGCCATAATCGAAAAAACGGCTTCGGCTGCACCTGCTGCGCCTAGCATATGTCCCGTCATACTCTTGGTACTGCTAATCGGCACATTATAAGCCTCTTCACCTAAAGCAAGTTTAATCGCCTTCGTTTCAGTTTTATCATTGAGGGGTGTCCCTGTCCCGTGGGCATTGATATAACTCAAATCCTTAGCCTCAATACCAGCATCAGCAAGTGCCTGTGTCATCGCATACGCCGCACTTTCGCCATCCGCACGCGGGGCAGTCACATGAAAGGCATCTGCCGTATGACCATAACCCGTCAGTTCAGCATAGATTTTTGCACCACGCGCCTCAGCATCTTCTAAGCGTTCTAAGATGAGAACCCCACAACCTTCTCCGGCGACAAATCCTTGGCGTGTGACATCAAAAGGACGCGAAACGAGTTTGGGGTCACCATCTGCCATGCCGACAGTCTTCATATTATCGAGTCCAGTTAAAACAACATCAATGATACAAGCCTCGCTACCCCCAGCAACCATGACATTTGCTCGTCCTAGCCGCAACATATCGGCGGCATCACCAATCGCGTTATTGCCCGTTGAACAGGCATTGACAATCGTGTAATTGGGGCCCCGTAAATTCAACTCCATGCTGACTTGGGCGCTAATCTGGTCTGCGAGGAGCGATGGCACCATATGAACGCGCACGCCACGAGTCCCCCTAGCAGAAAAACTGCGTACTGCTTCGACTGTTGTCCCAATCGCACCAATCCCTGTGCCAATCGAAACCCCAATGCCATACATATTATCTTCGGTGACTTCAATGCCAGAATCAGCGAGGGCTTCTTGTGCGGCAAACAAGGCAAACATCTGAGCGCGGTCTGCACGCTTCGCTATCCGACGGTGAAACAGTTCTGTCGGGTTAAAATTTTTGACTTCGCCAGCCACTTTGACCCTAATCTGCTCTGTATCAATCACTTTAATCCAATCAATCCCACTCCGCCCATTGCGGATATTATCCCATGATTCTTGTACCGTGTTGCCAACAGGACTGACTAATCCCATCCCTGTGACAACGATACGTGTCTCTTTCATCCCTTTACCTTTCCGAAAAGCAGTATTTTGTGATTTTTCATGCCAAGTATCTATGAAGGGTATCAAAGACAGCCTAAATAATCAATTTCAGTAAATCATAGCTTCGGATTTTATCACTATTTAAGGGTTACAACGGATGGTAATTGTTCACCTATCCATGATATAGCGTGCGACGGACACAATAGATTGTGTCCCTACAAATCATAACAGGGCTGTAGGGACAGTATCCATACTGTCCGTTGTAATTCTCACGGATAGCTGAATAGATGTAACAGTTCACCTATCCATGAACTTGTGTTATCGCGGACGTGAAAAATCACGTCCATACGGTTCAAAAATCATTATTTCGTAGGGACAGGCTTCTGCCTGTCCGAAGATTCTCACGGATAGCTGAATAGGTACAACAATATCATGCCAACCCAAAATTGCGGCGCAGCACGGGTCATGAGCGTGAATGTGATGCCAATTTTTTCAAACCTCATTCCACGCTGGGCAGCCATCACAACACCGCCAATTACGCCCACAAAATAGGCTAAAAATAGTGAGGTGATGGTCAGATATAATGTATTGGGCAAGTCATCCAGCAAGACATCCAGCACAGATTGTCCACTGCTCGTAAATGATTCACCTAATTCGCCGCGCATTAAATTACCAACGTAAATAAAGTATTGCATATAAACCGGTTTATCGAGACCAAAACGCGCCATCAAAGCCGCTTCTTGTTCGGCAGTGAATGTCGTATCAATATAAGCTGCTAATGGACTACCGGGAGCGAGGCGAAACAAGAAGAATAAGAATGTCACAATAACCCATAAAACTAGCAGACTTTGTAAAAATCGCCCCCCAATGTACAGAATAATACCCCGACGCATTCGCAATTCCCTTTCTCGGTTGGGGAAAACAGCCATTACGACTGCTTCCCCATCTTGCTATGTGCAGATAGAAGTGCATCTAACTCTACAATGTCGGTTGATAGAGGAGTGTCTCAGACGCTTCCGCAAATATCCAAAGCGGACGTGTCATGGACCGCACCCCAACAATACTTTGATGCGCTTTATGTGGAATTGAATTTCTAGTTCAAAATTTGGTATTTGTCGTAAGGGCGCAATGCATTGCGCCCCTACCTAGACTTTGGCACATTAAAGTAGCCTACGGCGATATGTCGAGAGCTACTTTTCGTTATAAAGTGTTATAAAAAGACGAAGTGAGGGCTAAGGGCGTGCCGCACCATAGATAGCATTGGACAAGCCCTGCAAAAGGTCTTCTTTTTCAGCCCAGTTGCTAGTGCTAGTGTTCCAAAGGGGTCGGAAATGGTGTTCGCCCCATAAAGCAGCCCGAAATCCACGCAACAAGGTGTT
>JAUZRW010000252.1 GCA_030950085.1 Anaerolineae bacterium | reverse complement strand
GTAGTCCCAAACGCTTTTGCCGATGGGATAGAGGGCATTGCCGTGCGTCCATTGCGGGTTACACCGCACAAATGATATAATTTGCCTATATTTGACTATGCAAATTATAACGGTTCGTGGGTCAGAGAAATCATATAGGGGATAAGCATAACTCATGAAAAGCGACTCTAGCTGCGGAATAGCGGCATCTATATAGGTGAAATCGCCCGAAGCCATCATGACAAGCAAGCCCTGTGTAATACAGTGTCCAGCGCACAGCGAACCATTGCATAAGACGTTTTTCCAAATTCAAGGTTGTGTTACTCCATTCAATGGTCATCAACAGTCCTATCAAGGCGAACAAACCTATAAAAATGAGGCGTGGGTCAAAGGCAAGGTTGAAGAGTGGGCGTAATAAATTCGCACGACCATCACCGAAATCGAACAGATGCGTTAGCACAAATCCGGCATCTGCCACACTGTTGGCATGGAAAAATATCCATGCGAAAACGACCAACAAAAAGGTCAAACCCCGTTGCAGCGAGCGTGTCACAGCCGTCTCTTTGATTCGTGGGCGAGCTTGCCAGTCACTATAGAGCGATTCGAGGACAATATAGCTGCCATGTAAAGTGCCCCATATGATGAATGTCCAATTTGCGCCGTGCCACAAACCACTTAGAAGCGGCAGTGCAAAATAAATCGGCACAACAATGCTGAAAAATAGAATATATTCTAGTGAGATGAACGACATAGATTGGCTCTATAGCACCTAAAATTCGTGCGATACTATAGGCTCAATCATGTTGTGATGCAATGCCGACCTATTCAGCTTGATTTTTGGGGAGGTGATTTTCGTCTTGTTCGCTTTGGGAACGCATCATCGGTAACGACATGATAGCAAACAAAGCCATAAAAATAAGTACAATAAGACCAATGAAAATTTGCAGCATGAGGGTATCCTTCCTGACACTTAGATGTTGCATCTGACAAGCAAGTATTCTTCTACTATTATTAAACAACAAACCCAATTCAAAGGTTCTGAATCGGACAAAATTTTCATAAGTTTTTACAAGTTGACGAATCGTTATCTGAAATGCAACTTACATGCAAAACGACCCGTACAAGACGAGTCGCTTTACATATACACACACTTAAGAGAGGGAAAATGGCTACGCAGAATTACGCATCCAGATATAAATCAAATTCAATGGGGTGCGGGCGCATAGCAACGGCATCCGCATCATGTACTAGCTTATAGTCAATATAGCTGTCGATGTAATCTTTGGTGAAGACATCGCCTTCTAGCAAGAAGTCATTATCCTCAGCAAGTGCCTCTAGCGCAGCTCGTAAGCTACCGGGTACGAGTGGGGTTTCTACTTTGCCTTCAAACAAATCAGTGCTTGCTGGGTCGCCGGGGTCAATCTTGTTTTTGATACCATCCAAACCTGCCATCAGCAATGCTGGGAATGCCTGATACGGATTGGCTAATGGGTCTGGCCAACGGGTTTCGATACGTTTAGCCTTTGGGTTGCTGCTATACATGGGAATCCGCACGGCTGCCGAACGATTCCGCGCACTGTAAACCAAGTTCACGGGGGCTTCGTAGCCAGGGACAAGACGACGGAAACTGTTGGTTGTCGGGTTGGTGAAGGCAATCAAGGCTGGGGCATGTTTGAGTACACCGCCGATGTACCATAGCGCCATCTGGCTCAAATCAGCATATTTATCGCCACCAAAAAGCGGTTTGCCATCTTGCCACAGGGATTGATGAACGTGCATCCCCGAACCATTATCGCCGAAAAGCGGTTTCGGCATAAAAGTGGCAATTAAGCCATTCTTTGCTGCCACATTCTTCACAATATATTTGAAGTCAATCAACTTGTCGGACATGCTTAATAGCGTATCGAAGCGAATATCAATTTCTGCCTGTGCTGCCCCACCCACTTCATGATGGTGCATTTCTACCTCAATACCGATATCGGCTAATAATAGGGATATTTCAGTCCGTAAGTCATGGATTTTGTCATTTGGCGGTAACGGAAAGTAGCCTTCTTTGAGGCGATTGAGATAATTCATGGATGGGTCAGGGCTATTGGTGTTCCATAAGCCTTCGTGTGAATCGACCTTGAAGCTGCTTTCGTTGATAGAGTTCACATATTGCACATTGGTAAAAACGAAAAACTCGGCTTCGGGTCCAAAGTAAGCAGTATCAGCAATACCCGATGCTTTTAGATAGGC
Organism: Anaerolineae bacterium; assembly: GCA_030950085.1. Classification (GTDB taxonomy): domain Bacteria; phylum Chloroflexota; class Anaerolineae; order Aggregatilineales; family Phototrophicaceae; genus JAUZRW01. The sequence goes on along the minus strand of JAUZRW010000252.1, from coordinate 927 downwards.
TTCAGCACGTTTGGCGATTCCGCGTGGGTCGTTGGCATAGGCTTTACCATTTACGGGGTCAACGATGTCACATTTAATTGCCAGCGTTGGATATTTGTAAAAGGGGTCAATATAAGTTGTAGAAATGTCGGGCATTAACAACATATCGGATTCATTGATATCTTGAAATCCCTGAATACTAGAGCCATCAAAGCCAAAACCTGCTTCTATATCATCGGCATCAACCATTGCTAGTGGAAAGGTGGCGTGCTGCGGCATCCCACGCAAATCAACAAAACGGGCATCAAGTTCAACTACATCATTTTCTTTCGCCCACGCAAGTAAGGCTGCTGGTGATTCTAGTGCTGAAGATGGGGGTCTATAATCAGGCATCAGATGACTCCTTTTGGTCATTAAATACGAATAGTGCGAATATTCACAATTATAGAGAAACAAGTGATAAGAAGCGTTATCAGAAAGTGATAGATTAGAGATGGATTTTTAGTCACTTTTCACAAAAAACTTAAACACACAAAAATGCCATGTAGAAAATGACGAATTATGCAAAGCAACTTTGTTCAATCTAGCCAAAGCATAACCGACGTGTAGAAACAGACAAACACTGCCATTTTTGCCCTATCCAGTGAATAATGTTCATAAATGATACATAACGCCAATCATGGGTAAGCAGAGAAAACATTTTTTTCGGAAAATTATGGATTTTCGGGCGTAAGGGCGCAAGGCATTGCGCCCCTACAGCAGATTATGACCTTTTATGCCCTCATTTTCGATGAAATCATGAAATCCTTGTATCTATTCAGCTATCCATGAGATTGTGGAGAGCGAAAGTGAATAAAAGAAGTATACTAAAGTCATGCTGACAAAACGAGAAGAACTGGAACAACTGAATAAAGAAAGGCTTATTGACGACTATTTGCTACTGGAAAA
>JAUZRW010000251.1 GCA_030950085.1 Anaerolineae bacterium | reverse complement strand
AAGGCAGCGATGTTGTATGGGGTTGTTTTATGTTTGTTGGGACTGAATCAAAATCAGCCTGCGAGGGTGCAAGGCTGAGGCAAAAAGCCAGCCATAGCACACGCTACACATATATCATCAAGATACCTGTGCTGTCGTTGTGTGCCATCGACTGCTTATGAGGTTAAATTAAACGAAGAAAATTCGTGAAAAATACTCTAAACAGACAACGGCGCAGAACACACAATGGGATTTTCAATTCTAACTTGCATCCAACGCCTCCAAATTTATCTATCTTTATAATTGTTGAGAGTTTAACACGGGTCAGAAAGGACTGTCAAGCAATTTGCAAAAATTTCAAAAGAGAGCTGGCATGTGTTACTATTCTGATGTATTTTTGTATTTGTCCAACACTCAGGAGACAATTCACTCACATGACAGCACCGTTAACCCTCTATTTTGTTCGGCATGGCGAAGTTCATAATCCTGATGAAATTCTCTATGGTCGCTTACCAGATTTTCATCTGAGTACAATCGGACGTGGGCAAGCATCGGCAGCAGCGCGTTATCTGGCAGATAAGCCAATTGTCGCTGTTTATACTAGCCCGATGGAACGCGCCCAAGAAACCGCCACTATCATTGAATCTGCCCATCTGGAATTTTCCGATGTTTTCATAGATGAACGCCTAAACGAAGTCCATTGTCCGTATGATGGCACGACAATAGAAGATTTGGAAAAAATCCACTTTGACCTTTATAGCGGCAGTCCACCAGCTTATGAACAACCGCGAGATATCCGCCGCCGTGTCTTAGATTTCATTGCCGATATACGTCAACAATATGCCAATCAAGCTATTGCGGCTGTCTCGCATGGCGATATTATGGTCTCGATGTTCATGTTTGCACATCGGGCAGATGAAAATGATATAGGTCGCAGTCGGCATGAAGAACATCGCAACCGATTACAGGAAATGGGCTTACCAGATGAATATCCAGCCACCGCCAGTCTATCGCGCTTAACTTTCATGACGGATGACCCAGAAGAAGTCCCAGACTATCGCTACATCTTGCCTTATTGATAGACTGAAGAAAATGATGTGACATCCATCACGCTCAGTATAGTACCTTTGTTTTTCATTTTGCTGCTATGATATATGGTATAAGTCAATGAAGATGCCAAGAAGCATCGTAGAGAGGGATTTCTATGTTTAACACTGTCAAAGTAAGCGATTGGATGAGTAAAAGCGTTGTGACGACGACTCCTCATACGCCCATTTCTAACACACACCAACTGATGCGCGAAAAGAACATTCGCCGTTTACCCGTTGTTGATGATGGAAAATTACTGGGCATCGTGACGATTGGTGATGTCCGAGAAGCCAGCCCATCCGATGCAACAACGCTCAGTATCTGGGAACTGAATTATTTATGGGCGCAGTTGACTGTCGAAAAAATCATGACTCGTGATGTATTTACACTTCAGCCAGACACATCGATACTCGATGCGGCTGAAATGATGTTGGAGCATAAAATCAGTGGTATACCGGTGGTTGGTGAAGATGGAAAATTAGTCGGTATCATTACAGAAAGTGATATCTTCCGCATGTTGGTTCGTACTCGGACACCCAAGCCAGTCGCTGAGTAAATTGCATCGACTGGAAAGATGAATTTGATTGAAAGGAGTGTGGGCAGTCTGAAAGGTTGCTCCATAATAAATAAGCGATGAACGTTGTAGACATTATGACATCCAATCCAGTGACGATTCGCTCAGATAAACCTTTGCGGACAGCATTGGAATTGATGTTGGAGCATACTATTAAGCATCTGCCTGTTGTCAGTGCGAGAGGGCATATGATAGGCGTGGTCAGTGACCGTGACTGTCGCTATGCCCTCAACTCGCCGTATACCTTGCACGAAAAATGGCGCGATGAAATCCTTGCAGATACGCTTCAAATCCGTGCAGTGATGACTCCCGCACCGATTATTGTTGAACCGAATGCCCCGTCTTCTGAGGCGGCTCGTTTAATGTTAACCCATCGTATTGGTTGCTTACCTGTCATGCGTGCTGAAACACTTGTCGGCATCATCACACGCTCCGATTTGCTGGTCGCATTCATGACGATACATGAGCATTACGAGAAAATCCAAAAAAAAGTAAAGACATAATATCGCCACGTCAAATGCAAGCGAATCCAGCAGATAAACCATAATAGCTGTAGAAGCTAGGCATCTCTCATCCATTACCGATGCAATTCGCGCATAAAACCAATCACAACCCAAATCGTCGTGCTAAGGAAATCCTGACACAATTAGGGCTTGGAGACCGCTTTAATCATCGTCCGAGTCAATTATCGGGTGGACAGCAACAACGTGTAGCGATTGCGCGTGCTTTAGCCAATGAGCCGCCGTTATTACTCGCGGATGAACCGACAGGTAATCTCGATTCTGAGAGTAGTGAAACGATGCTTAAGGCACTAGAGGATATTCGCCAAGCAACTGGAACAACGGTCATCATCGTGACTCATGACCCGAATCTAGCGGCGCGTGCAGACCGTGTACTGACACTCGAAGACGGCTTGATTGTGGATGGCTATACTGAAGCAGCAAATCCGCCACTTGCTACCGAAGCAGCCTATAATTGATTATGTGACAGGGAGTATGGAATGCGGATTGTTTTTCTAGGAGATAGTCTGACGTGGGGTGGCTATGGCGGCAATTTTGTCGATGAAGTTGCCAAGCAAATGCCGAGGCATGAGATTATCAATGCTGGTGTGGGCGGTGATACAGTCGTGAATCTCCTGCGACGTGTCGAAGATGTGTTAGATGATACTGAACCGGATGCGATGTTTGTCATGGTGGGCGGCAACGATGCCACTTCCTACAGTCAGCCCAAAACGCGGAGTTACTATCGCAAGGCAAAAGGGCTAGACAACGGTTTTGTTTCTCCCGATGAATTTGAATCAAGCTATCATGACTTACTGCTGACAATCAAATCGAATTTTGTATTGCCGTTAATGGGACTCGCGCCAACAGAATATAGCCGTGAACTGGTTGCGGCGCGAAACGATTATAATCAACGGGCGCGAGAAGTTGCTGATAATCTCGCTGTGCCGATACTTGATTTGGATGCAATTTTTACTCCTAAAAACCCAATCGAGCGTGCGCCTGTCGATATCGCTTTTATCCAAGAGATTGGCACGAGAGGCAGTTCTGGCTGGCATGATTACGACACCGAACGCGACAAATGGGGCTACACCTACAGCTTCGATGGAATGCACATTTTACCTTCAACGGCAGTTCAATTTGCGAATCACATCGTCCCTTTTCTGAAAAAGCAACTAGAATAGACATAGTAGACACAGGCACAGTGACGATAATTGGCATGTGGAAGGATAGGCTGATGATAGATGAGCGCCGTACTGAATTATTGACTCGTTGTTTATGGTCATTGCAAGAGGCAAGCACGGCTGTTGAAGGCTTATTGCTGAGTCATGTCGATGGCTTGCTGCTCACTTCAACATTTTATGGCGATGAAAGCACACAACGGTTAGCAGCGATTACGACTGCCTTGTATCTATTGAGTGAACAAGTTAGCATGGCATCTAAGTATGGCGAATCCAGCGAAGTATTTCTAAAACTATCTGAAGGTAAACCTCGTCACGAAGCAGATATTCCTGCTGTGCGCTACGTCTATATTCACCCTGTCGGTGTAGATGCCATATTGGTCGTCGTTTGTCGGCGCGATGCAATGCCAGACAATTTTTCACGTTATTTGCTACGGGCAGTGCGTTATCTCGATATGGTGCTGGATGGTGACACACCCTCACTACCACACTGGACAGGCTGATAAATTGCAACTTTTTCCTGAATTTCGCGTAATAGAGAATATGATATAAACTGATTTCAGGAGCGAAATTTCAATGGGTTGCTTACGTGCTATTTTGTGTTTTGTCATACCCCCACTGGCAGTTCTCGATAGAGGCTGTGGGTCTATTCTTATCGTGACACTACTCTGGTTAGGTGGCTTTCATATCGGCGGTGTCTTAGCGGCGCTGTTCATCAATTACATGGTTGATGACCGTAAGCACAAGTATT